>JAIXZE010000005.1 GCA_027489875.1 Verrucomicrobiales bacterium | reverse complement strand
CCGGCGACGACGAGCTTGGTGATGGTGGTGTCAGGCTCCGAACCAGAGAAGGCGTGGAGGGAACGCAGGGTTTCGCGGGTGGCGTGCTGGACGAGGGACAGCGGATCCGGCCGGGGTGCGGCAGCGGGATCGGCGGGTTCTGCGGATTCGGTCGTGGGTGAGGTGAAGCGGGTGGCGCGGGAGAACAGGAGGGCGTCGTGGGAAAGGACCTCGATGGTGACTTCCTCCGGACGAAGCGAGACGAGGGCGAAGGCGTTGTCGGTATCGGCGACGTGACAGGCCTGGATGCAGCGGGCGTGGGCGTGGGGCAGGAAGCCCAGGGCGGCGAGCTTGAACCCAGCGATTTCGGCGAGTTGCTGGTAGAAGGCGATGGTGTCGCGCTTGACGACGGCAACAAGGACTTCGAGGCGGGCGGTGGGCGCAGGTGTACCGGTGGGGGCAACGGGAAGGCTCGCGGAAGGGGTCCCCGAGGGAGCCGCGGGTTCCGGAGAAGCGGCGCGTTGGGGTACCTGAATGGTCCGGCGGACCTGGAAATCAATAACCGCTTCCTCGGCGCGGAAAGGGAGGTCCCGTCCGGCCTGGAAGTGGACGAGGCTGGCGAGTTCGCCCGGGTTCTGGACGGGCGGCAGCAGGAGGGTCCGGAGGACGACCTGGGCCCGCGGGATGCCCATGACGACGGTCGCAGGCTTGATGCGCAACTTGGTCAGGGCGCGGGAGAGGGCCGGACCGACCACAGCGGGGTCGGTGCGATTGGCTTCCGGGGGGAGATCCAGCGACGCGGAAGCGAGGCGGGTGACGGTGGCTCCGCCCGAGCGTTGGGTGGCCTGGCAGAGGCGGACGATGTTGCCGTCGAGATCAACGGCGGTGACGACCGCGGGGGTGCGTTGGCGCTTTTCCCGGACAAAGGGAATGCGGCGCCGCGGCGGATCCTGGATCGCGGGGTCAGACATCCTGTAAACGGTAACGGATTTGAGGTTGGGGGCGGAAGCGGTTTGGCGAGTTCCGCGGGATGGATTTCCCGGTTTCCAGCTTCGGATTGCCAGCACGGCTCCGGTCGCGGTCCGCGGGGACATCTTCCCCACCGGGACGGGCAGGGGCAGAAGTGCGATGGAACGTGTGCATGCTGTTGCGGGCGCGGGGGTACTGGATCGACGCGCCGGATGGGGTGGACGTCGCGGAGGGGTCGCCGGATTCGGAAAGGATCAGGGGAAATCCAAGGCGTGTGACATCGCGGAGGTGGGTGACCTCCGGGCGGCCGGAGGAAGTGTCGATGTGGACCTCCAGGACGCGGAACCGTCCGGAGGGGAGGCCATAGCCGGCGACGCGGCAGTGGAACTGGTGGGAACGGGCCGTGAGATGAGGGGCAATGGACTTGAAAGCCTCGGGTGTGACGGTGCCTTCCTGGACCAGCCATGCGGTGGTGCGCCGGCGGTCGGGACTGAGGGAGGTCCGGGAGGAAACGATCGATTCCGCGAGGGATTCGTCGATTCCGGGGATGGTAGCGAGGACGGCGGCGGAGGCGGTGTTGAGGTTGATGAGGCCGGGTTCGGGCTTGTCGGAGGAACGGGCGGTGAAGTGTTCGAGGACCAGCGGGAGTTCGTCCTTGGAGATTCCGGACGGAATGGCGACCTCGGCTCCCTGGGCATCCTTGACCTTCGAGGTGGCGTCGAGGAGGTCGGCGGGGTGTTCGATGCGGGTCTTGGATGCGCGGACGGCTTCGAGGTAATTGGTGAACGCGGGGGGAAGGTCGATGGCCGGGAGGGGATCGGAGGGGTCGTTCAAGCGGGTCCGACGGCGGCCCTCGCGGGTGAGATCGGGGTCGAAGGAATCGAGGGTGAGGTACTGGGCAAGGCCGCGGTCGAGGTTGCCGTCCTGGTTGAGGTCTTCGGAGGCTTCAAGGCGGCCATTCTGGTTGAGGTCTTCGCCAAGCAGGAGATCCGCGGTGATGCCGGGGAGCTGGAGGAGGTCTTCGAGGGTGTGGATGGGGGGGGATCCGACGGATCCGTCCGATCCGACTGATCCGTCCGATCCGTCCGATGCAGCCGATGCAGCAGAGACGGTGGCTCCGGTGGAGGGAGGAGCGGTGGCGGCGCGGAGGATACGGGCGAGGTCGGGGGTGACGCGGGGGAGCTTGGCGAGTTGGTCGATGGTGGTCTGGCGCAGGCTGATACGGGAGGCGGCGTCATCGAGGCCGTAGCGCAGTTCGGCGAGGGAATCGGGGGCGGCGGGGGTGAAGACGGTGAAGTACCACTGGTCGGCGCCGTCCTCGTAAACGAGCTGGTGCTTGAGGCGTTGGGGGTTGTCCTGCCAGTCGAGTTCGGGGCCGCCGGCCTGGGGGGCGAGACGGAGGAGCTCGGCGACGCCGGAGAGGGCGGCGGACCAGGCCTGTTCGGAGCCGGCGGAGGCGTTGGCGGCAGATTCGTCGGCCGCCGTCTGGAACAGGAGGCTGGCGACGATCATGGACAGGAGGAGGACGAACACGAGGACCGCAAGCAGGACGAACCCGCGACGTTGGGTGCGCCGGTGGAGCCGTTGGCGAAGGGCGTGTTGGAGCGTCCGGATCTTCACGGGTTCAGGGTGGGATCCGGGAAGCCGAAGGGTTCGGCGTTTGTTTCCGAGAGGGCGGCGTCCGGGGCGCGACCGGAAGGAATGAGGACGACGCGGCGGAAGCGTTCGTAGGGATAGGTTTCCGGGGTGGCGTCGTCGGGGATGGGGTCGGCGCCGAGGGTGATTTCGATGCCGGGCGGCGGGGCAGGAGCAAACCAGGAATCCTGCCAGGAGGCCCCGTTCCAGTAGCGGAAGTTGAGGAAATGGACGGCTTCGGTGAACGGACGGGTGGGAGGTTCCGGAGGGGCGTTGGTAGACGCAGGTTCGGGTGCGGTCCGGGCCGACAGTGCCAGCGGATCGAGGGGGTCCGACGACCGGGGTTCGTCGGTGGACGGACGGAGCAGCGGGGTTTCGGAGCGGGTGAGGCCGCGGACGGAGAGGTTGGTGCCGTTCTGGGAGACGAGGGCGGCGATGGAAAGCCGTTGGAGGGCGGGAACGATAAAGGCCGCGTTGGTGCTCCGGGGCTTGGGGCTGGGCGGCGAAACCCGGGCAAACTCGACGGAGGTCGGCCCACCGATGAACGAGACGGACGGCACCGGGGTGGCGGAGCGAAGGTCGGAGGCGATCTGATCGAGGGACAGCCGGATCGCGGCCAGATCCTGGGAGGATCGGAGGATCTCGGTGCGGAGGTTGGCGGCCTGATGATAGAAGGTCAGGGCAATGAGCAGGAGGGCCGTGGCGAGACCGATGGCGAGGATGACCTCGATGAGGGTGAAGGCGTCGGAGCGACGGACCCGGGTGAAATTCACAGGCCGGATCCTCCGGAGAAGGGTTCGGCGAGGTTGTTGGTGGACCCGGCGGGGCCGGAAATGCGCGGCGGGAGGCGCTGGGCGAGACGGTGGACGACAGGTTCGGTGCGGTGGCGGATGACGACCTCTATGCGTTCGAGGGGATTGGATTCGGAGAAATCCGAGGCACCACTATCGGTAACGATCTCCCAGGTCCAGTCCTGGAACGGAGTTTCGAAGGGTTGGGCGGCAGCGCCGCCGGTCGAGGAGCGGATGCCGAGCTGGATTTCGGCGAGGACGGACGAGGCGAGCTGGATGGCGTGGGTCTGGAGACGCTGACGTTCGAGGGAACGGAGGGAGGAATTCAGGCTGGCCGTGGCGATGGCGGCTGCGGCGACGAACAAGGCGACGGCAAGCAGGACCTCGAGCAGGACCGCGCCGGAGGTTCGACGGACATGGAGGGAGGGCCGGATCATGGGGCGCGCGAGGGCTTGGACGGTTTCGCGGCCTCGGTGGCGGGGGACGTCCCGTTGGGATCGGCGGTGATGAAGGCGGGGTCGGGCTCCATGGGCTCCCCGTCGTCGCGGAGTTCCTCTTCGGAGGGGAGTTCGTTGTCCGGACGGCCGGGATCGGCGCTCAGATAGCGGCGGTGGAGAGTGCCGGTGATGGCGTCGACGTGGATGTGGATGCGTCGTCGGTCCTCGGGGTCCTGGGGAAGGAGGATGAAGTCGGCGGCGTCGGAGGAGCCGTCCGGGTTGAAGGTCAGGATGGGCGTGAACGGGGTGGAGGCGGGGGGAGGATCGGACGGATCGGACTGATCCGCGGTCCTGGTGGGAATGGGGATTTCCAGGCGGATGAGGTCGGCGAGTTGGGCGAGGAGGTATTGGGTGGAGGGGAGAGTCCGGTAGAGGTCGGGTTGGCGGAGGGGATCGGGCTGGGAAAGGACGGCGAGGGAGAGGGCCGCAGGGGAACCACCGGAAGCAGGGTCCGATGAAGGAGCGGCGTTGGTGGACGCGAGGAGGGCGAGGAGGACGGGGCGACCAGTAGCGGCGGCGTTGGCGCGGGAGAGACGGAGGAGGGCCTCGAACTGGGAGGCGCCTTCCTCGAGGGATTGCCCGCGGCTGAGGGCGCTGAAGTTGAAGGCGACCGCGCCCAGAAGGAGGGAAACGAGCGCCACCACAAGGATGAGCTCGATCAGGGTGAACGCGGCCCCGGGTTGGCGCGGAAGCGCTCGGGGCCGTTCGAACATGGGAACTGGGGCCGAGGAAGGAGGCTCACTCCTTGCGCTCGGACTCCTCGGTGAAGAGTTTGACGTCGTCGGCGGTGTCCGGCTGGCCATCGGGACCGACGGAGAAGAGCTTGTAGGGGAGGGCTCCGGACTTGTCGGCATCAGGGGCGGAGTTGTCGGCGAGTTCGTAGCGGAGTTTGTTGCCCCAGGGATCGTCGAGGATGGTGCCGGGCTTGAGGTAGGGGCCGGTCCACTTGTCGCCCATGCGCTCGTTTTCAAAGCTGGGCTTCTTGGAGAGGGCGTCGAGGCCGCCTTCCTGTTCGGTGGGGTAGTGGCCGAGGTTGAGGCGGTAGGTGTCGAGGGCAGCGGCAACGTTCTTGAGGAGGAGGGCGGTGGTATTCTTCTCAGCGCCCTTCTGTTGAGGGATCACGAAGATGACCAGAGCGCCCGCGAGCAGAAGGATGATGACGATGACGAGGAGGATCTCGATCAGGGTGAAGCCCGAGTTGGAGCGGTGGGCCCGGGCCCGGCGGAGCGCGTTTTGCAGATTCATACAATGACAGGACTCAGAAATCGGAGGTTAGGGGGACGGGCAGAAATGCGACAAGATTCAAGGTAGTTTCGGGTGGTTAAATTTTCCCGTCGGATGCGCGGTCCCCGGGCTCGGGCGCATCTTGACAGTACCCCTGTGGAAACAGTTTCCGGGGTGACGATGTCCTCATCGCCTCGGAAAAGGCCTTGGAAGGGCGACGAGGACGTCGCCACCCCGTTCCGTGGGGGGGTGTCAGGCCGCCAGAACCAAAATTGAGTAAAATGTGATGCCTGCCGGAGGATTGTGGTACACACGGGCAGCGAGGGCGCATGAACCAAAACCCCCCTTCCCCCGCGGTCGTTCCGGAGAGGCCTCCTCT
>JAIXZE010000282.1 GCA_027489875.1 Verrucomicrobiales bacterium | reverse complement strand
GTGGTGATCTCCGATCTCGCGGAGAAGTTCGCGGCCCCGGCTCCGGCAGGTGCTGTGCTCTCGGACAACGACCGGACCCTGACGTTGCCGGCGGCGGCGATCAGCGGTCGGTTGATCGTGAACCTGGGTGCTGGTGCGGATGTGTTCGTGCTGGATGCCTCGACGGGCAATGTGCCCATCGCGATCGAGTACAACGGCGGAGCCTCGGCGGTCGATCGCCTCGAAGTGGGTGGCACGACGTGGGCCACGGCGACGATCAACCAGTCCTCGGCCACCGGTGGCCAACTGGTCCTGGATCCCGCGGGTGCGGATCCTGCGCGGACCCTGACGTTCAGCGGCGTCGAGAAGGTCGACCTGACCCGGGGTGCCGTGGAGAACCTGTCCCTCCAATCGCCCGCGATTGCGAGCGGCGTCGTGATTGAGGAGGACAATGGTTTCGGCAACGGCATCGTCCGGTGGCGTTCCTCCAACAACACGTTCCCGACGACCGACGTTCCCTCGCCGACATCGGCCTTCGTCATGTTGCCCGGCCATGTCGGGGACACGCTGACCGTGGGCGATCTGGCCGAGGTGAAGTCCGCTGTGAGCTTCGGCTCGGATGCGGCCCGGTTTGGTTCGATCAATGTGACCGGTCGGGTGCGCCCGGCGGGCGGTCGCAACTTCGCAGCGTACAGCACGGGGACGCTCCAGTTCTCCTCGCACACGGCCGATGTGGCGACCACGGGGACCGGCAGCATCCTGCTGGTGTCTTCCCGGGACGTAACCCTCGCGCCGGGCAGCAGCCTGACGACCCAGGACGGAGCCCTGACGATCGAGGCGAACCAGCAGTTGCCCACGACGGCGGCGAACTTCAGCGCGATCTTCCTGAACGGTCCTGCCGTACAGGTGCTCGGCAACGGAACGATGACGTTGCGTGGCACGCCGGGCAGCGTGGGTGGCAATGTGGCGATCACCGTGACCGGGAATGCGTTCCTGACGGTGGCCAATGCACCGATGCATTTCGTCGGTGACTCGGTGAACCTCGCGGCCCAGATCATCCGCGGGTTCGGGTCGAGCGTGATCCGGTTCACGCCGAAGACGCCGGGTGTGGCTGTCAACCTGGGCGGTGCGGATGGGGCCGGCGTGCTCGGCCTGACCGACGGGGAACTGGACTCGATCGTGGCTCCGAAGCTCGAGATCGGCGACGCCTCGACCGGGCCGGTGAGCATCAGTGCTCCGATAAGCCGGCCGGTGGGAAGCGACCTGCGGTTGCGTGGCAGCAGCGTGGCCTGGACCGCGGCGGGATCCCTCGAACTTGCCGGGGGCAACCTGACCGTGGGTGCCGGTGGTGGCGTGGTGAGCTGGCAGCAGACCGGCACGGCCATCAGTGCGGCGTCGGTGACCTTCACGGCGGGTGACTTCCTCCGGCCGGCGTTGACCTCGACGACGACGATGCGTTCGTTGGTGGTCGCCGGTTCGGTGCAATTGGCGGGTGCCCGCCTGGATGTCGACAATGGTGGGTTCACCCCGGTGATCGGGACGATCTTCCCGGTGATTGTGAACGACGCGGTCGAAGCGATCGGCGGCACGTTCCAGGGATTGGGCGAAGGCGCGGTGGCGATCGTGGGCGGCGGCCAGTTCGCAGTCTCCTACGTGGGCGGCACGGGCAACGACGTGACGCTGGGGGCGCAAGCACCGCAGCCGGAGATCGCGGTTTCGCAGGCCATCGGCGGCGAGTTGTTGGACGGACAGGGGACGCCGGTGAGCTTCGGTCTCACGACCGTTGGCACGCCGGTGGTGCGCGACTTCCTGATCAGCAACCAGGGTTCGCTGGCCCTGAACATCACGGGCATCACGGCTCCCGCGGGATACACGGTGTTGTTTGCACCGGCGACCGTGGCTCCCGGCACGACCGCAGGATTCCAGATCCGGTTCAACGCCACGACTGCCGGAGTCTTCTCCAATTCCGTTGCCATCCTGAGCAACGACGGCAACGAGGCTGAGTTCAATTTCCCCGTGTACGCCCGAGCCAACACACTGCCGACGCTCGCCGTGGACCTCCCCACGGTGAGCGTCAACGAGGGAGCCACGGCGGTGAACTCGGGACGGTTTGAGGACCTGGACGGCGACTCTGTCGTCCTCTCCGCAAGTGTTGGCACGGTGACCTCGCTGGGCGTGGTGGGTGGTGTCGACCTGACGACGGCCGGCGCCTGGCGCACGCCTTCGGTGGCCAAGGCCATGGATGCGGACGGCGACAACATTTACGGCACGGACGGCTACGTGATGTGGGGTCTGGGCATGCCCGAGAACCGCCAGAATCCGTCGTACGCGACGATCACGCGGGTGCCGACGCACAACATCCAGATCGGATTCTTCACTTACACGGCATTGGACAATCCGGCCAACCCGACGGGCCCGAAGCTCTTCGTCGGCGGCCTGTGGAATTCGCCGGGCGCGAACCCGACGACCTTCTTCAGCCTCGCCTTCACGGAAGCGCGGCATGTCCGCATCGGACTCCTCGTGGACTGCGCCGATTACGCCGGCCTGTCGCCGCGCTCGCTGCGCGTCCGCCAGACGGTGGGTGGCACGTTCGATACCGGATTCCGGCAGGCGGGAACGCCAGCCACGCGGAACCGTTCCGGTGACTGGTACTTCTTCGACGTCGACGGCAAGGCGGGCGACGTGTTCGAGATCTCCGGCGAGAACGACACGAGCATCTTCGAGAATGCGCTCGGCGGCGTGGTCCTCGACACGATCACGGGTGGCGGTTCCGGCAGCGGTGCCTGGGGTTGGACCCTTCCGACCACCGACGGCCCGGCGCAGAGCCAGGTCGTGACGATCTCGGCGAATGACGGGGTGAACCCGCCGATCGTGCGGACGTTCCAATTGAACGTCGCCAACGTGGCTCCGGCGGCGACCTTTGCGGTGGCCCCGGCCTCCCTCGGCTTGTACGCGGAATCCGTGGTGGCCTCGTTCAGTGGCGCAACGGATGCCTCCACGACGGATGCCGCGGCCGGATTCCGCTACAGCTATGACTTCGATGGCAATGGCACCTGGGATCATGGCAACGGCACCTATGGCGGCGGCGTGACCGAGGCCTCGGTGACGGTTCCGGCGCACTTCCTGTCCGTGGCCGGCCTGCGCACGATCCGGGCGCGCATCACCGACAAGGACGGTGCCTCGGCCGACCGCAGTGCGACGGTGGACATCGTGGCACCGCCGATCGTCACGACGCAGTTGCCGACAACGGTCGGGACGCGGACGGCGACTTTCGCCGCGCTGGTGGATGCGCAGACGCAGGCGACGACGTTGACGTTCCGTTACGGTACAAGTGCCGACCTGACCGGTGGACTCGACACGCTGCCGATGGCCGCGGGTTCGGGCGTCGGGATGGTGGCCCGGACGGTGGCGGTTTCCGGGTTGTTGCCGCACACCCAGTACTACGTGCGTGCAACAGCAGCGAACGCGGATGGCAGCGTGTCCGGCGACATCGTGAGCTTCACCACGGGCAACACCACTCCGGTGGTGGTGGCGGACGACATCACGCTGACTTCGTCGGGGGTGAACACCTTGTCGGTCCTGGGCAATGACCAGGATGCCGATGGCGATGTCCTGGCCGTGACCAGCGTCCAGCAGACGGTGAATGCCGTTGTGAGCATCGTCCCAGGCGGAGCCGGTATCCTCTACGATCCGGTGGACGCCTTCGTGGGCACCGAGGTGCTGGTGTACACGGTGAGCGATGGCTTTGGCGGAACCGCGAGTGGCCAGGTGACGGTGCGGGTTCCGGATACGATGGCCCCTGTGTTCAGTGTCTGCGCTCCGGCCCGGACGGTGGATGCCGACGTGAGTGGCATGGGCGTGATCCCGGCGCTGACCGGATTGGCGACGGCGACCGACAACGTGGGTGTGACCTCGCTGACGCAGTCTCCGGCGGCGGGGACGATGGTCGGGCTTGGGACCCATTCGGTCACGCTGACGGCGCAGGACGCCGCCGGCAACACGGGCACCTGCGTGGTGACAGTGACCTTCCGCGACGTGACGGCCCCGGTCCTGACGGCAAAGGCTCCGGTGGACGTGGCCCTGGAGTGGGCGGTGCGCCACACGAGCAGCGGTGAGCGGAACGACACCGCGGAACGGTTGGCCGTCGATGCGGATGGCAACGTGTACGTGGTGGGCTCCGGTCCTGGGCCGTCCGGCAACTCGGACATCGTGTTGCTCAAGTACACGACCAACGGGCGCCTGTTGTGGTCGCAGTACTTCAATGGCAACGACAACCGGACCGATCAGGCCACGTCGCTCGCAATCGGTGCGAATGGGGCCGTGGTGGTGACGGGACGTTCGATGAACGCCGCCGGCAATGACGATGTGGTTGTGATCCGGTTTGATCCGGCGACGGGCACGCCGCTGTGGTCGACGGTGTTCAACGGCGATGGCCGGGGAACGGACGTCGGCGTGGATGTTGCGGTGGATGGAAACGGGAATGTCACGGTGGTTGCGACCTCCCAGGGGGCGGGCAGCAGGAGGACCGACATCGTGACCCTGAAGCTGGACGCAAGCACGGGAGCCACACTCTGGCAGCATCGGTGGGACGGTGGTTCCACGGAGGATGTGGCGGTCGGCCTCGCGCTGGATCCGGCAGGGAATGTCCTGGTTGCTGGTTGGACGGCGCGGACGTCGGTGGACGTGGTGACGTTCAAGCTGGCGGGTGCGACAGGAGGGCTTGTCTGGTCAGCCTTGTATGAAGGTCCGGCCGGATTGGCCGACCATGCGATGGAGTTGGCGGTTGGACCGGATGGCGATGCGGTGGTGGCCGCGTCGACGCAGGTGGCGGGCGGCACGACGGACTATGCCGTCCTGCGCTACCGGGGTTCGGATGGCGCTCGGCTCTGGGTGAGTCGGTACAATGGCCCGGGCAACTACGTGGACGCCCCGCAGGGTGTCGTGGTCGGAGCCGCCGGCGATGTCTTCGTCACGGGCCATTCCGATGACCTGCTCCGCACTGCCGAGATGGGAACACTCGGTCTCCGCAAGGATTCCGGTGCGATCGCCTGGGCCAGTCGCCATGGTGCCGGAACCAATGGCGTGGCCATTGGGTTCAGCCTCGCATTCGATGTGGATGGAAGCCTGTTGGTGGCTGGGTCTGCGGAGAATGCTTCCGGTGGCGTGGACTTCGCGGTCCAGAGGATCGACCCGGCGACGGGTGCGACCGACTGGATCCACCTGCTCCCGAATCCGGGCACCGGGGATGCGCGGCCGCGTTCGATCGCTGTGGATCGCCAAGGCAGCATCCTGGTCCTCGGGCAGTCGACGGTGGCAGGCACGGGAATGGACTTCCTGACCTACAAGCTGGCCCAACCGGGTAGCACGGACGTGGCACCCCAGTCGGCGGTCGCAGGTGCGGGTTGCCAAACTGCGGTTCCGGATCTTGCGGCTCTGGTGACCCTCACCGATGCCAATGGGCCGGTGACTGTCGTGCAGGTCCCGACGGCGGGTTCCATGCTCTCCGCGGGGTTGTGGCCGATCACGCTGACGGCGACGGACGCGGCGGGGAACAGCACGTCCACCACGACGACCTTCTCGGTGGTGGACGGCACGGCTCCGACGTTCGCGTCGGTTCCTCCGGACATCGATGTGTGCTCGACCAATGGGGTGAGTGCGGTGGCGACCTTCGTGTTGCCGACCGCCACGGACGGCTGCTCGACGGTCGTGGTCACGGCGGATCGCCTGAGTGGCTCGACCTTCCCGGCCGGGTTGACGGTGGTCACGGTCACGGCCACGGATGCCTCGGGCAACCGGGCCACGACGACGTTCCGGGTCCGTGTGAACCGGCCGCCGACCGCATCGCCCTATTCGATCACGACGGATCGCAACGTCGCCGTCACGATCGCGGCCAGCAAGATCCTGGGCACGGTGACGGACGCGGATGGCGACCCGGTGACGATCACCGGCGTCGACGCGCGGTCGGAGCAGGGCGGCACCGTGGTCTACAACGGGACGACGATCGTCTACACGCCACCGACCGGCTACAAGGGCGGTGACAGCTTTGTGGTCCGACTGAGCGACGGCCGGTGCGCCGTGTTGTCCAATAGGATTGCGGTCACGATCAATGCCCCGGTGGGCAACCTGGTGGGGGCTGAATTCCACAGAGCGGGTTCGGGCCTCGAAATCTATCGGTCGCGACGCCCTGGTGGCCGGGACATCTTCTTCTCGGCGGATGACGGTGTGACCTGGACATTCCTGGGGCGTTTGTATGCGACCGGTAGGACGACGTTCATCATCCGGTACGGAACGCCCAGGACGGGTCACTACCGCTTTGTTCCGGCCCCGTGAACCCGAACACCCAGAAACCTTCCATCACCACTGCCATGACTACATTCAAGACAGCCGCTGCGGTGTTCCTGATCGCCATCGCGGGCGCCGCACGGGCGGCCCTCACCGAGAGCGCCTCCCGCGACGTCGACGTGTTGGTTCCGGACGACGCCCTCCTGGGTGCCGGCGACACATTCGACTTCACGAGCACGATCCACGGCATCGTGCCCAACGCGACCTGGACGGGGGTCCGGGTGAACCTGGAGATCGCGGGCGGATTCAACGGGGATCTGTACGTGTACCTGGAGCACGGGACGGACTACGCAGTTTTGCTGAATCGTCCCGGGCGTTCGGCCGTGCTGGATTCGGGCTACGGGGATTCCGGGTTCAACATCTCACTGGATGATGCGGCAACGGCCGGCGATGTGCATCTGTACCGTACCCAGGTGAATCCGGCGGGCGGAATCCTCACGGGCCGGTGGCAGCCGGATGGGCGGGATGTCGCACCCGAGGACGTGCTGGATACGAGTCCCAGAACCGCACTGCTGTCGACGTTCCTGACGGGAAGTCCCAACGGCGAATGGAGCCTCACGATTGTGGATGTTGGGCCCGGTGATCAGGCGCGACTGGTCCGCTGGGGGCTGGAGTTCGTCTACGCGACGCCGCCTGAAATCGCGGTCCACGAGGGCGTTGGGACCTCCGGCACGCAGGTGACGAGTGGCCAGGCGACGGCGATCGATTTTGGTGTGACGGCGCTGGGCTTGCCCGTGGCTCGCGAGTTCACGGTGGCCAACACGGGGTATGAAGGACTGGTGGTCAGTGCAGTCGCCGCACCCGCCGGGTTTGTCCTCGTGGATGTGCCCAAGGTGCCCTTCACCATCGCTCCCCAAAACGCGATCACCTTCAGTGCGATCCTTGCCGCACAATCCGGCGGGGCAGCCTCCGGTGATGTGGTCGTGACCTGTAATGACGCCGACGAAGGAACGTTCCGCATCCCGGTGTCCGGCGTCGTGGATGGCAACAGCCCGAGCATTTCGCAGTGCGCGAACCCTCGCGAGTTGGTGATGACGTCGGCAGCCGGAGTGGCGCTTCCGGACCTGACCGGTGAAGTGGTCGCAACGGACATCGAACCCGGTGCGTTGACGATCACACAGTCGCCGACGGCTGGAACCCTGTTGTTGGCTGGAACGACGGTCGTGACGCTCACGGTGCGGGACACCGCGGGGAACGAGAGCTTCTGCGAAACCGCGGTGACGGTGGTCCGCAAGCCGACGGCTGGTGCCGACTTCGGTGAGACCGTGTCAGGGGTGCCGACGACGTTCCGCGGATCGCGGTTGCTGGCGAATGACTCGGATCCGGACGGAGAGGCATTGTCCCTGACGGGCCTCGCCAGCACCTCCGCCAATGGTGGAACAATCTCCAGGGTCGGCGATGCCGTGACCTATTCTCCGCCGGGCGGATTCGTGGGCACGGACACGTTCACCTACACCCTGACCGCCGGCAGCAGGACCGCGACGGGATTGGTGACGGTGCGGGTCCGGACCTCGGACCTGATCCCCAGCAATGCGGTCTACCTCCGGCCGGTGGCTTCGCCGGGGACCGGGATGGAGATGCGGTTTTCCGGGATTGCTGGGCGCGCCTATTCCGTGCAGTTCACGGAGACGATTGGATCGGGTTGGACGGAGTTGAGCCGACAGACCGCGCAGGCGGGCAGCGGCTTCATCGATTTCGTGCACACGACACCTCCCCCGGGTAGTGGCTTCTACCGATGCCTGCCGGCGAACTGATTCCTTCCTGAAGATTTCTTCCATCCATCGATGAAAACGCTACTGCCTTCCTTCGTCATCGCTGCCGCGCTCTGCTCGTGGGCTGTGGAATCGTCCCATGCCGCCGTGACCGTCCTGCGCAACTGGGACGGATTGAACGTCGAGATTCCGGACGCGCCGGGTTTTGGTGGCGCGCTGACTGTTTCGGACACGCGTGGATTCAGCGTGCCGTTCGAGGTGCTTACCGATCTTTCCGTCTGGCTCCGGTTCGAGGGGAGCGACGGTGCCGGAGGTCTGGGGACCATGTGGAACGGGGATCTGTACGTGACCCTGACCCACGAAAGCGGCGCATCCATGGTTCTGCTCAACCGTATTGGTCGGGATTCATCGCACCCGTTCGGGGCTTCGGGGAACGGGTTTGAACTGACACTGGATCCAACGGCTCTGGGCGACGTGCATCTCGCGGGCAACGGGTACCTGACCGGGGTCCATCAGCCGGATGGACGTGGGGAGGATCCGACCTTGGTCGAGACGGTGTCGCCCCGGGACGCGAGCTTCGAGGCATTCCTGGCGACGCTGGGCAGCAATTCGCCCGCCGGATCCTGGACCCTCGCCATCTCGGATCTGGAGTCGGGCAACCTTGCGCGGATGACGGGATGGGGCATGACCCTGACCGGAGTTCCCGAGGTTGAAGAGTATGCGGTGATGTCGGGTGCCGGGCTCGTGTTGTTCTGGGTCTGGCGAAGACGGCAGACGGGAACTGGAATCCGGGGACTCTGACGGTCGAGGCGATGTTTGACAGTACGCGGGCAGATTCTTACGTTTCGGATGCCATGAGCGCTGAAGTTGCTACCTCTCCGACTGCCACCGACGCAGTGATTACCCTGACCGAGTCGGCGGCCCGACAGATTGCATCGATGATTGCCGAGGACCGTGAGAATGCGGGCAAGTTCCTGCGGGTTTTCGTCGAGGCGGGTGGATGTTCCGGAATGCAGTACGGAATGGTTTTTGATGAGCGGCGGGATGACGATCTCTACGTTGAATTCCATGGGGTAGGCGTGCTGACGGATCCCTTCAGTGCGAACTATCTTCAGGGCAGCATCATTGATTTCAGCGACGCACTGACCGGTGGTGGGTTCAAGATCAAGAATCCCCGGGCGGTGAGCAGCTGCGGCTGCGGCAAGTCGTTCGAAGCCTGAGGCAGATCCGGGTTGATCCCGGCAGACCTTGCGGAAGATGGGGCCGTCGGGAAACCGGCGGCCCCGTTCGTTTTCAGGGATCAGGCTGGCGGCCGGACACGTGCGGGGAGTATGGAAGCGGTCATGAGGTCATGGGCATGGATGCGTCGGGCCGTGTGTGGGCTGTGGGTGGTCGCTGTGCTGGTCCAGCAGGGGCAGGCCAAGGACGTGGTGGCGGCTCCCGCGGATCTGGCGGAATTGCAATCCGTGCTGGCACGAACGGTTGCGGGCACCCGGGCACCGGGCGCCTCGTGGGGTGTCCAGGTGGTGTCGCTGAAGACGGGAGCCGTCTGGTTCGAAACGAACGCGACGCGGCTGTTCGTTCCGGCTTCGAATTCGAAACTCTTCACGGTGGCTCTGGCCTTGGACCGCTTCGGAGCAGATCACCGGTTCCAGACCCTCCTTCGCGCTTCGGCCAAGCCGGGTCCGGACGGTGTGCTGGCGGGAGACCTGTGGGTGGAAGGCGGAGGGGATCCGTCGCCGGGAGGTGGTGTGGCGGAGTTGTCGGCGCTGGGACTGTTTCGTGAGGTGCTCACCCAGGCTGGGGTCCGATCGGTCCGCGGTGGCCTGCGGTTGCGGGGAGGGTGGTTCGACACGCCGCCCTACGGTGCGGGTTGGAACTGGGATGATCTGCCGGAGGCCTACGGGGCTCCCGTGGGGGCGTTCGTCTTTGGTGATAACGCGGCCCGGGTGGTGTTCCGAGCCGGAGCGCGGCCTGGGGATGCGGTTCGGGTGAGCACGGAGCCGTTGGGTGATGTGTTCGACATTGTTTCGCGGGTGAAGACGGGACCCACCAATCGGGAGTCGCGGGTCGTCCTGCGGCGCCTGCCGGGGAGCCGACGTCTGGAGGCATGGGGCGAGGTCCGAGGTGGGAGCACGTATGTGGAGCGCATGGCGGTTCCGGATGGGGACCTGTGGTTCGGTCGCTCACTGCGGGAAACGTTCATTTCGGGCGGGATTCCGGTGACGGGTGGGCTCGACGTTTCCGCAGATGGGGAGATGCCGGCCGTGGTTCTGGCCACGGTGCCGTCGTTGCCGTTGTCGGAACTGGCCGCCTTGTGTCTGAAGCCGTCCAACAACCTGTTGGCCCACCAGCTTTGGTTGCACGTTGGGGCGGATGTCCGGCGGCGTCCGCGGGCGGGCGACAAGGTTGCGGTGGGGGATGATGCGGATCGTGCGACGGCGGCGATGACCCGGTTTGCGGCGGGCTTCGGGGTGACGGCGGATGAATTGGTGATGGAGGAAGGGTCGGGGCTGTCGCGGAAGAATCTGGTGACGCCGCGGGCGACCACGCGGTTGGTGCGGCACATGGCGGGGAATGCGGCGCTGGCCGGGGTGTATCGGGCGGCGCTTCCGGTGTGGGGCGTGGATGGGACGTTGAAGAACCGATTCAAGGAGGCACCGTTGAAGGGGAATGTGCAGGCAAAGACAGGAACGCTCCGGCATGTGAACGCGCTGGCGGGCCATCTGACCACGGCGGGGGGCCAGTCGGTGGTGTTCGCCATCTATGTGAACGGATTCCAGGCGGCGGATGCCGCGGCGTCGGGGCGCGTGGAAATGGATCGGATGGTGGAGGCGCTGGCGCGGTTCGCGGGGCAGGGGCCGGAGTGAAGTTGGCAGTCGCCAGTTGCCAGTCCGGAGGTCTGTACGCCGGAGGCGTTGCAGCAGATAGCCCCGGGTCGTGCGAAGCACGCACCTAGGGAATGGCGCGTCGATTCAATCCGCACCCCGGAGGGGTGCGAAGATCCGGCAGTCTGCAACCCCTGCCGGGGTTGGTGACTCCTTGAGTCACCCGAACCCGGGGTTGCTTCGCACCCCGCTTTCCGCTTCAACGCCTCCGGCGTAGGCAACTGGAATCTGGCACCTGGGGCGCCCTGCGTCACAGCCTCGTTAACTCACTGGAATCTGGGGACTGGATACTGGGAACTCCCCCTCAGACGACGTGCATCTTGAGGGAGTCGACCTGCCGGTCGTGCGTGGTGGCGTGGGGGACGAGGATCACGACGGTGTCGCCCTTCTTGACGAAACCGCGGTTCACGAGGCGTTGGATGGCTCCCTCGATGCTGCCTTCGGGATCATCGGAGCAGGCGGGGATGATGATGGGGGTGACGCCGCGCAGCATCGTGAGTTGGCCGGCGAGGATTTCGTCGCTGCAGATCGCGAAGATGGCGGAGTGGCGGGGGCGGAGGGAGGCGGCGAATCGGGCCATCTGACCGCTGCGGGTGAAGGCGATGATGGCGCGGGCGTGGAGTTGGTCGGCAAGCAGGGTGGCGCTCTTGACGAGCTTCTGGCGCGGTTGGGTGAGTTCGGCCTCCTCGTGGTAATTGGCGCCGCCGGAACGTTCGATGCGGCGGGCGATGCGGTCCATGACCTCGATGCAGGTGACGGGGTGGCGGCCGACGGTGGTCTCGCCGGAGAGCATGATGGCGTCGGCCTGTTCGAAGACGGCGTTGGCGACGTCGGTGATCTCTGCCCGCGTCGGGAGCGGATTGGTGATCATGCTTTCAAGCATCTGGGTGGCGACGATCACCGGTTTGCCCATGTGGATGCAGGATTTGACGATCCGCCGCTGGATGATGGGGAGTTCCTCGTACGGGCATTCCACGCCGAGGTCACCGCGCGCGACCATGATGGCGTCGGCGGCATGGGCGATGGCGTCGAAGTGATCGACGGCAAACTGGTGTTCGATCTTGGCGACGACCTGTGGCGTGTGGCTATGGCCCTGGAAGCAGGCCTTGAGGGTGGCGATGTCCTCGGGATCGCGAACGAAGCTCAGGGCGACGTAATCCAGCTTGAGTTCAAGGGCGAGGGCGACGTCGGCGCGGTCCTTTTCGGTGAGGGCGGGGATGGAGACGCGGACGCCGGGGAGATTGATGTGGCGGCGGCTGCCGAGGGAACCCTCGGTCAGGATCTCGCATTCGACGAGGGATGAACTGGTCGAAAGGATGCGCATCTTCATCTCGCCGTTGTCGACGACGAGGGTGTCGCCGGAGCGGACGTCGCGGGCGAGGTCATCGTAATTGACGGAGGTGCCCTTCGCGCCGTCCGGAGGCGTGGCCCCGCGGACGGTGAAGAAGAAGCGTTCGCCGACGGAGAGCTGGATGGGGGCGGGAACATCGCCGGTGCGGATGGACGGGCCCTGGTTGTCGAGGAGGATGCCCGGGATGATCTGCTTGCGCTTGGCGATGGCGCGGATGTCGGCCACGACCCGCCGGACCCACTCGTGTTTGGCGTGGGTCATGTTGAGGCGGAAGATGTTCACGCCGGCGTCCAGGAGCGCGGCGAGACGTTCGGGGGAATCGGTGGCGGGTCCCAGGGTGGCGATGATACGGGTCTTGCGCATGTCGGGAGAACGCTACCGACGATTTCGTGGGACGCAAAGCCGCGGGATGGACATGTGAATATCCCCGGTTCCGGGGAAAAGGTTCACTCAATCCAAACGGCATTGCCACACAGGCGCCATGAAGCGCCGGCAAACGTCAGGGGTAATGAAGGTCTGTGGCCGTCCCCTGGTTGGGGGGTGTCTGCGGACTCCTTGAAGCACCTGTACGTCACTGAAGCATGAAATCATCGCGTATCCATGCGCTGGCCGGAGCCGCAGCCCTGCTGTGTACCCTGGGCACGGCGACTGCGGACACCAACATCGTGAGCGGCTACCTTTATGGTCAGCACCGCTGGTCTGCGACCAACACCTACATCCTCAATGGCTTCACCTACGTGATGGGTGGGGCGGTCCTCGACATCGAACCGGGAACCGTCATCCAGGGTGTTCCGGGCACGGGGACGGGATCGGCGGCAGCGAACGACTTCGGATGCCTGTTCGTGTGTCAGGGCGGAAAGATCAACGCGATCGGCACGCCGGCGCGTCCGATCATCTTCACCTCGGTGCAGGATGACGCGACGGATCCCTCGGATCTCCCGTTTCCGACCCGCGGGTTGTGGGGCGGCCTGGTGATGTTCGGGAAAGCCCGGATCAACAATGCCGCGTTCACGACGAACAACGTGGATTATGACATCTACGAGGGATTGCCCGACATGGGGGTCACGAACTCGGTGTCGGGGAACGTCGATTACATCCATCGCTTTGGTGGCACGAATGACAACGACAGCTCCGGCAACCTGCGGTACGTCTCGATCCGTCACGGCGGCAAGAAGCTGACGACCGACAAGGAGATCAACGGCGTCTCGCTGGGTGGCGTGGGTCGTGGCACGGCGGTGGAGTACGTCGAGGCCTATTGCATCGCGGACGACGGGTTCGAGTTCTTTGGTGGCTCGGTCAACACGAAGCATCTGGTTTCGGCCTTCAACGACGACGACGCCTTCGACACGGACCAAGGGTACAATGGCAAGAACCAGTTCTGGTTCGCGATCCAGTCGCCGGACGCGCGGGATCAGGGCTCGGAGCAGAACGGGCAGCCGCAGCCGAACGACCTTCTGGTCGAGGGCGCGTTGCCGCGTTCGGAGTACACGGTGTACAACGCGACGTTGATTGGCGGTGGCACGACGGGCACGGGCAATGATGCCCACAACATCCGGCGTGCGAACTTCTGCCGCTGGTACAACAACGTGTTCACGGAATTCCAGGGCCGTCGTGTGCGCCTCGATGCGACGTCGCAGCCGGACTTCGCGAACAACATCTTCTTCGGATTCGCGCAGGCTGGCGCGAGCGGCGACGTGCATGGGACGAGCCCCTACGTGCCCGCTGCCTTGAACCCGGTGGTGGACCCTCAGCTGCGGTCGATCAGCCGCACGCAGGATGGACGCCTCGATCCGCGCCCGGTGGCGGGCAGTCCGGTGTTCAGCGACGTGAAGCAGACGCCGATGGACGGCTTCTACACGCCGGCGGCCTACAAGGGTGCGTTTGATGTGAACGACAACTGGCTGCGTGGATGGTCGGCGCTTTCGACGGAAGGCGTCACGCCGGACAACTTCAACGTGGTGGAGATCGAGCCCGGATACATCTACGGCAACCAAACCTGGTCGGCGACCAACACCTATGTGTTGAAGGGTTTCGTGTACGTGATGGGCGGCGCGACGCTGAACATCGAGGCGGGCACGGTGATCCAGAGTGTCCCGGGTACGGGTACCGGTTCGGCGGCGGCCAACGACTTCGGCTGCCTGTTCGTCTGCCGCGGTGGCAAGTTGAACGCGAACGGCACGGCCAACAGCCCGGTGATCTTCACCTCGGTGCAGGACGACGTTCTGGATCCGACGGATCTTCCGTTCCCGACGCGCGGCCTCTGGGGCGGCTTGGTCCTGTTCGGCAATGCCCGGATCAACAACGCGGCGTTCACGACGAACAATGTCGACTACGACATCTACGAAGGCTTGCCGGATACGGCGGTCACGAACTCGGTGTCGGGGGTTGTGGACTACATCCATCGCTTCGGTGGATCGAACGACGACGACTCCTCTGGCTCCCTCCGCTATGTGTCCGTCCGCCATGGCGGCAAGAAGCTGACGACCGACAAGGAAATCAATGGGTTCTCCCTGTGCGGCGTGGGTCGTGGGACGACGGCGGAGTATCTCGAAGCTTACTCCGTCGCCGACGACGGGTTTGAATTCTTCGGTGGTTCGGTCAACACCCGGTACTTGATCTCGGCGTTCAATGACGACGACGCCTTCGATACGGACGAGGGCTACAACGGCAGCAACCAGTTCTGGTTCGCGATCCAGTCGCCCGATGCGCGCGATCAGGGTTCCGAGCAGAACGGCCAGCCCCAGCCGAATGACCTGCTGGTGGACGGAGCCCAGCCGCTGTCCAACTACACCGTTTTCAACGCCACGCTGATCGGCGGCGGCACGACGGGTACGGGCAACGACGCGCACAACATCCGCCGCGCGAACTTCTGCCGGTGGTACAACGGCATCTTCACGCAGTTCCAGGGACGCCGCGTCCGCCTCGACGCGACCTCGACGCCGGACTTCGCGAATAACCTGTTCTTCGCGTTCGCCCAGGCGGGCGTGAGCGGTGACGTGTGGGGCACCAGCGCCTCGGTTCCCGCCGCGTTGAATCCCAACCTCGATCCCCAGCTCGGCAACATCAGCCGCGTGGCGGATGGCACGCTGAATCCGATCCCGATGGCGGGAGGCAATGCGTATACGTTCGCCAAGAAAGCCCCGACCTCGTCGGTGATCCAGGCGACGTCCTACCTCGGTGCGTTCGGTGCGGAAAACTGGGCGCAGGATTGGTCGGCGCTGGGATCCGAAGGGTTCCTTGCGGTGACGCCGATTGCGGTCGTTGGGCCGATGCCGACGGTGACGCCGGGCTCGAACCTGAAGGCGGCCCTTGAGGGCACCCGCGTGCGCCTGACGTGGGATGGCACCGCGACGCTGGAGGCATCCTCCGCGATCAACGGAACGTTCGAGGCCATCGGCACGACGAGCCCTGTGGAACTGGATGCGGATGCCGCGCAGCGGTTCTTCCGGATCCGCTGAAGCCTTTCAGTCTTCCACGGCCCGGTCCTGCGACGAACGCAGGGCCGGGCCTTTTTCGTTGGTACAGGCGCAGGAGTCTCCGGCACGTCGCAAGGAGTTCACGGGGTGGTTGCACTTCCGCAACCGTGTGGCGGGATTTTCGCTTCCGCCAATGGCGACCCTCCGCGTTATGCTGGACGCGTTCACATGAAGTCGCGTCGAGGATTCATCAAGGGATTGGCAGCCGCCGGACCGGTGGCGGTAGCGGGTTGTGCGGTGAGGCCGGAAGGCCGCCAGCGGCCCGTGTCGCTGCCGTCGGAGACCCCGCGCCACATCATCCACCTCGTGGCAGATGGGATGGGCTCGGGCATCGTGGCCTGTGCGAACCATTACTCCCACCTGACACGGCACCGCGAGTTGACGTGGCTTTCGATGATCCGGCGCGAAGGCACGAACTACGGGTTGATGGACGTGCGCTCGCAGAACTCGATCGTCACGGATTCCTCGGCGTCGTCGTCGGCTTGGGGTTCCGGAGTCCGGATTCCGAACGGGAAGGTGAACCAGAGTTCGACGGGAACGAAGTTGGTCACGCTCTACGAACTGCTGGGTGCGGCGGGATGGAAGCGCGGGTTGGTGACCACGACCGAGCTGACGCACGCCACACCGGCGGGATTTGCGGCGTGTACGAAGAGCCGGAACGACGTGGATGAGATCGCGGCGCAGTATTTCGAGCGCCGGGTCGAGGTCCTGCTGGGGGGCGGCCGGAAGCACTTCGAGAAGGAGGCACGCAAGGACAAGCGAGACCTGAAGGGTGAGTTCCGGAAGGCGGGATACGCGGTGATGGAGAAGGCGGAGGAGTTGAAGTCGGCACCCGTGGACGGGCCACTTCTCGGCATTTTCACCGGCAGTCATTTGCCCTACGTGGTGGATATCGAAGGCGGGGTGACGAAAGTGGATGCGGTGCCGTCGCTGGCGGCGATGACGCGGACGGCCTTGAAGCGGTTGGCGCGGGAGGAACGGTTCGTCCTGCAGGTGGAGGGCGGTCGTGTGGATCAGGGCTGCCACAACAATGACGCGGCGGCGGCGATCCGCGAGATGATCGCGTTTGACGAGGCCCTCGATGAGGCCCTCGAGTTCCAGCGCGAACATCCGGGGACGCTGGTGATCGTGACAACCGATCATGCCACGGGGAACCCGGGCTTGAACGGGATGGGCGAGGATTACGGAAAGAGCAACCAGTTGTTCCGGAACCTGCTTTCGATCCGGCAATCGGTTCCGGAGATCGCCAAGAAGGTTCTGCTGACAGAGACGCCCGAGGCCTATGCCAAGGCGATGTTCGAGGCGACGGGTTACCTGATTTCGACACGGCGTCGCGAGTTGCTGGAGCCGTTCCTGAAGAAGAAGGGGTATGCCCTGTTCGAGGTGATGGCGTCGGATGTGGCGGCGGTGGGGCAGGTGTTGGCCAACCACACGGGGATTGGGTTCACGAGCACGGCGCACACGTCGGATCTGGTACCGATCCTGAGCCGGGGTCCGGGTGCGGCGGCTTTCCGGGGAATCATCCAGAACACCGATGTTTTCGAGCGTTACCTGGGGTTCGCGGGGGTGGGCTTCCGGAACCGGCAGGAGGCATTGGTGGCGGAGTACGTGCCGGACCCGGAAAGCGCGGAGCGGTTGTTCGAGTACGCCTGGGCGTAGGACGTCGCGTCCCCGTCCATGAGTGGGGTGGCGATGTCCTCATCGCCTTGGGGAGGGGCTTTGGGGGTGCGACGAGGACGTCGCGGCCCCGTCTTTGAGCGGGGTGGCGATGTCCTCATCGCCTTGGGGAGGGGCTTTGAGGGTGCGACGAGGACGTCGCGTCCCCGTCCATGGGTGGGGTGGCGATGTCCTCATCGCCTTGGGGAGGAGCTTTGGGGTTGCGACGAGGACCTCGCGGCCCCGTCCATGGGTGGGGTGGCGATGTCCTCATCGCCTTGGGGAGGGGCTTTTGGGGTTGCGACGAGGACGTCGCGGCCCCGTCCATGGGTGGGGTGGCGATGTCCTCATCGCCCGGTGCCGAGGGTGCGGAGATAGGCGAAGAGGTCGGAAACCTCCGCGGGTGGCACCGCATCGAGCAGGCCCTCGGGCATCACGGAACCCTTGAGGAAGGCCGAGCGTCGGACCTCGGAACGGGGAAACCGACGGTCCTCGGTGGAGGGTTGGCGCAGGGTCAGGCTTTCGCCATCGGACGCAGCCAGCAGGCCTTCGTGGACTTCGCCGTCGGTGGTCTCGATGCGGTAGCGGCGGTAGCCGGCTTCCATCGCGGCATTCGGGGTGAGGATGTTTCGCAACAGGGCTTCGTTGCCGTGGACGCCGGCACCATCGAGGGCGGGTCCGATCTTCCCGCCCTGGCCCTGGACAGCGTGACAGGTGCCGCAAAGGCCGTTGAAGACGGTCCGGCCGCGGCCGACATCCCCCGGCTTCGCGGCGAGCGCGCGGAAGTGGTCGAAGCGCGCGAGGAGGCTTGCGGCTTCCTGTTCGGATTGGACCGGCGGCAGATCGCCGGTGCGCTCGATGCGCGCTCCGGAACCGAGGCGTCCCCACGATTCGCCGTGGCCGTGGTACACGAGACCCGGGGTGCCGGGCTTGAGGGCGAGGTTGGCGGTGGCCCGGATCTCGTCGGCGGAGCGGCAGACGTTCCAGACGCGCAGTTCGAGAAAGTCGCCGGCGGTGCCGCCCGCAGCGGTGGAACCGGCCGGACGCAGTCCGGCGAGGGGCTTGGGCTCGGCAGCCTTGCTGGCGCGGTCCAGTTCGCCGTTCACGTAGATCCGGAAGATGCCGGTGGCATCGCGCGTGACGGCGAGGTGGGTCCACGCCTCGGGAACGGTGGGCTTGCTGGCCACGACGATGTCGTTGTGCGGCGCCGCCGTCCACACGCGGAACACACCGCCGTAGAAGTTCAGGTCGATGCCGGGACCGCCGAGGATCGAATCGGCGTTCGAGAGGCCGGGTTCCATCCGGACCCAGGCCTCGGCGGTGAACGGACCGGGCAGTTCGAGGGTGTCCTCGATCCGTGCTTCCTCGGCCCCGTTGAAGCGCATCACCGGGCGGAGGAATCCGCCGAGTTCCTTCTGGAGTTGACCGACGAAGGCGTCGGAGGGCAGGACGGCCGCAAGCTTGTCGAGGGCGTAGCCGTCGAGGTCCTCCTTGGGAATGTCCACGGCCTGGATGGCAGCGACGAGGCGACGGGCGGATTCGGGAGAGGAGGCCAGGCGGTCGACGACATTCTTGCGGAGCGCAGGGCCGAGGTCGGGCCAGAGGCGGAGGAGTGCAGGAAGGGCTTCCTCGGACTTGGCCGCGGCGATGGCCGCGATGGCTTCCTTGCGGACGTTTTCGTCGGTCGATGTGGCGAACTGGCCGAAGAGGTCGATGCGGGTGGAACCAGTTTCGCGCAGCGCGCGGAGGGCGGCGAGTTGGCGGGCGGCAGGAAGCTTCGGGGTGGTGGCGATGGCGGCAATCTCGGGTTCGAGCGTTTGCAGGCGGAAGGCGGTGGCAAGGCGCAGCAACAGGTCGGCGTTGGCGTCGGTCGTCTGGTTGCGGAGGAGTTTGCGGGCGGCGTCGGCGATGAGTGGCGTGAGGGTCTGGAGGTTGCCGAGGCGGGCGCGCTGGTCGTGCAGGAGTTGAAGGGTCGCGGGAAGGGCGAGCGCGGCCTCGATGGCGGCGCGGGCCGCGGGTTCGTCGGGAACCGAGGCAATCAGGAGCAGTTCCTCGGTCGAGAGGGAACGGTCGAGGCTGGGCAGGATGCGGGCGAGGCGTTGGGCACCTTCAGGCCCCGCGGCAATGAGGGCACCGAGGGCGCGGGCTTCGCGGGCGAGCGGACGGCTTTCCTGATCGATGTAGGTCAGGACGGCTCCGCGATGGGGTTCAAGGGCCACGCGGACCAGATAACGTTCGAAGTCGCGGAAGAACCCGGGAGCGCGGGACCAGTCGGCGGGCGTCGCGCTGGCCGCCGACTGCAACAGGATCGCCAGCGCACGGTAGGCCTGGTCGCGATCGCCCGGGGCCGGGGCGGGGTTCGCAGCCACGGTGTCGATCAGGCGCGACAGCGAACGGATGGATTCCTGTCGGACGAGGCGGTCCGGATCGGCCAATGCGCGGGAGGCAAAGGTGAGGACGGATTCGGTGGGGAATCCGGCGTCGGCATGGACGCGGAGAATCTCGCGGCGGAGGGCGCGGGAACGGGTGTTGTCGAAGGCGCGTTCCAGGCTTCCGGCTTCCTGACCGCGGAGGCCTTCCAGTGCCCACAGGGCCCGGATACGGACGTCGGAAGGTTGGGCGAGATCCTCGAACAGGCGGGTGAGGTCGGGCGCGAGTCCGCGCAGGTTGCGGTCGATGATCTGTTGCCAGGCGGTCTGGGCTTCCCAGGTGCTGGGAGCGGACAGGGCGGCAAGCAGTTCGCGCTCCGGGATGCGGGCAAGATCGGGGATCGCCGTGCGCTGCGGCTGTGATTCATGACGCACCCGCCAGATGCGGCCGCGGAGCTTGTCGCGTTCCGGGTGACTGCGGGAAACCTCGTTGTGCGAGATGACCTGATTGTACCAGTCGACGATGTAGAGGCAGCCGTCGGGGCCAATCGAGATCGCGATCGGCCGGAACCACGGATCGCTGCTCAACAGGAAATCGGGCAGGTGCTCCAGTTGCCAGCCGTTGGTGGCGTCGTCGGGATTCGCGGATTGGGTGCCGCGATGGACGCGGATGGCCTGGATCTTCCGGGTGATGGGATTCGCCACGAAGAAGACGTCGCGCCATGGGCCGGGGAAGGCATTACCGCCTTCACTGAGTGCGAGACCGGAGAGGCCGGTACCGCCCATTTCGCGTTCGCCGGTCTTGGGGAAGGGCGGGGCGTACGGACGCGGGACATCATCGCCGCAGAGCGGGTAGGAACCGGCTTCAAGGAAGGGCATCAGCGGCCAGCCCTGGTCGTTGGCTTCCTGGATGAAGAGTTCGCCCTGGCGATCGAACACGAGTCCCCAGATGTTGCAGGGACCCCACCCGACGGTCTCGAAACGGGTGCCGTCCGGTCGGAAGCGCGCGAGCTTGGTCTTGTTGAAGGTCGTGGTCGTGCCGTCCGGCGACTGGACCTTCGAACTGTTGAACGCGCCCTGCGCCAGCATCAGCCAGTTCCCCGGCAACCGGGTGAACTGGTGCGGAAAGAGGTGGGAATCCTCGATGCCGAATCCGGTGAGGATCGCTTCGTGACGGTCCGCGCGACCGTCGCCGTCGGTGTCGCGGTAGAACCGGACCTCGGTGCCGTACTGGGCGTACACCCCGTCCTTGTAGGGCAGGATTCCCAGCGGCATGGCCAGGCCCTCCGCGAACACGCGGGCCTTCTGGCGGCCCGGAGCGGTTGGTGTGTCGAAGACCAGGATCCGATCCTTTCCGCCGCCGGCGAACAGCGCCTTGGCCTCGGCGGGTGATTCGTTGGCGTCGATGGGGTAATCAAGGGCCGTGGAGGTCCACAGGCGCCCGGCGGCGTCGAAAACGAGGGGGACGAACTTCCCGCCGTCGGGTTCGGCGGCGACGAGTTCAACCGAGAAGCCGGGCGGCACCGAGAAGGTGCGCGCCTGTTCCTCGGGAGCGAGGGGCGAGGGCTTGGGCGGTGCGGGTGGCTCGGCGGGCGCCGGGTTCTTCGGGCGCAGGGGCAGTTCCTCGATGGTGACGTTGCGGAACGAGCCTTCGGCAGCCCCGCCTCCGTGCACCTGGAACCCGATGCGTCCTCCCAACCCGGCAATGGCTGGGTCGGGTTCGTAATAGTCCACGCCCTGGACGCCGTTGATCCAGGTGGCGACGCGGGCACCATCGGCGACGATGACGTAGTCGTTCCATTCGTTGCGTCGGATGACCTTGTCGAGGGCGGCGATGTCGGACCAGGCGAGCACCTTGTTGCGGCGTGATTCGTCGTAGAGGCTGCCCCACCAGTTGGGTTCTCCGATGTCGCACTGGTAACCGGACATCTCGGAGTTGTTGGGGACGCGTTCCGACCGGATCTGGACGCCGGAGTTGATGAAGCCGGCACCGCCGCGCAGGCGGAACTGGAGGCGCAGGACGAAGTTGGTGTAGCGGCGTTCGGTGGCGAGGAACTCGTTCTGGGGGATCTGCTCGGTGAGGGATCCGCCCACGATGACGCCATCGACGACCTTCCACAGCTTGGGCGCGCCCTCCCAGCCGGCGAGGGACTTGCCGTCGAAGAGGGATGTCACGCCGGGGCCGGGCGGCGGCGGCGGCGCGGCTTGAAGTCCAGCAGCCAACGCGAGCACCGACAGGATACGGAGGATCGAAGACGTGTTCATCGGTCGATGCGGGGAGGTTGGCAGACGACGGCGCGCCGGGCGAACCCGGAAATGGAGAGGCGCCGGGTGAGGGCACCCGGCCTGCAGCGATGGAGGTTGTAGGCCGCGTGTCCCCACGCGGCGCGGCTTCGTTCAAATCCCTCTCAACGCCGGGTGAGGGCACCCGGCCTACAGTTTCGTGGCTCGGGCTCAACGGGCGCATCTTGACACGACCCCCGTTTGAGAATTGGAACGGGGTGGCGATGTCCTCATCCCCTCGGGAAAAGGCGAGAGATGGCAACGAGGACGTTGCCGCCCCGTTGGAGGGTAGCCCACGGCGTCCGCCGTTGGACCCACGCACCCGTGAGTCCCCAGCCCCAGCGGGGCGACAGATTTCGTTGCCTTCCCCTTCGAGGCTTGGCGGCTTTGTCTTCACTGCCTTCCGTTGAAGGGAATGGAGGGAAAAGCCGCAAAGCCGCAAAGGGCACGGGTTCTGCCGAAAGGAACGAAAGAGTAAGGAAGGTAGCCCCGTCCGGTATGCCTGCCCGTCCTTGCGAGCGTTGAGTTTTGTCCCACTCCAAGCGGTGAAGAGGGATGCGGGCGGGCGCTCGCCGTGCTCAATCCCGCCTGGAGTTGGCGGCGAGCCAATCGGCGTAAGCGGATTCGGTCATTTCACCGGCGGCCAGCGCCAAGGTAAACAGCGCGGCCTCGGCTTCGGTCGCATCGAACATGTCGCCATTCCTTTCCAGGAAGCCAGCGCCCATCATGAACCCCGTGCGCTTGTTGCCGTCGAGGAATGGATGGTTGCGGATGACGCCTGCGGTGTAGGCGGCTGCCAGGGTGGCCAGCGTGGACTTTCCGTAATGAAAGAGCTGCTTGGGCTTCGCCAATGCGGAGCGCAACAGGCCTTCATCCCGGAGCCCGGCGAGTCCGCCATACTGCGATAGCATCATGTCATGCAGCGCAAGGCACTCTTCCAGAGTCAGCCAGTACGGTTCCTTCATTTGGCCAACTCGCGCAGTGCGTTGCGGTAGCGACGATTCAAACTCTCGAAGGTCGCCATGGTTTTGGCGAATTCCCCATCGCTGGCAGTCAGTCGCAAGCCATCCTGGGACTCCGTCAGGGTCAGTGTGTCTCCTTCCTGCACCTTCAGGTGGGCCAGCGCCTCCTTCGGCAGCACGAGTCCAACGGAATTGCCCACCTTCCGGAGCTTCAGTTCGAGCGTCATGAGATCACAGTAGATACGCACGTTATTACGTCAAGAATGGTCCTGATCATGCCCGATCGGGGATCGTCGGGCGGCTTGCTTCCGGGGGGCATTGGGGGACAGCCTCCGCGCCGTACACATGAAGATTCAGGCGCAGCGTGGAGGTTTGGCGTGGGCTTCGGCGAACGGGGTGCGGATCGTCGCAGTCGCGTTCACGGCGATGCTGCTGCTGGCGGGATGCGCTTCGACGGCACCCACGGACCCGAAGCAGGTGGCGAAACGGCGCACGGAGAAGGCGGCCGCGTACGCGGCGTTGTCGGCGGAGCATCAGGCAGTGGTGGATCAGGGGCAGATCCGGGTCGGGTTGCCGGAGGATGCGGTGTACATCGCGTGGGGAAGGCCGGCGCAGGTGTTGCGGAGCGGCGATGCCTCCGGTGAGACAATCACGTGGCTGTACGAGGGAACGACCACGGATGATTACCTGTCGTGGAATTACCGAGAGGTGATCCGGAAGGACGGCACGACGTACCTCGACCGGTTCCTGGATCGCGACATCAACGTCCGGACGTATGTCAGCGCGGAGCTGCTGTTCCGGGATGGCAAGCTGGCGAGCTGGAAGATGCTCCCCAAGCCCGGCAGCAACACCATCCTCGCGCCGCAACCGTTCCTTCGCTGACCCGTCTCCATGCGGTTGAAAACGGGAATAGGTTCACGCGGAGACGCGGAGGCGCGGAGAATGGACCTTTGGAAGGCAGGCAGGCCAGTCACCGTTTGGTGACTGGTTGCCGAGGTGGCAAGGCTCGTGACCAACCCCTCTCTCCGCGCTCTCCGCGGCTCCGCGTGAGACTGCTGCTGCATGGTTACGGCTCAGGGCTGCGGATTGCCGCGGGACGGGCATGGGTTCATGATGGACGCATGCTGATTGTCGTGGTGCAGGTGCATGTGAAGGCGGAGTGCGTGGAGGCGTTCCAGGTGGCGACGCTCGACAACGCCACGAACTCCATCCAGGAGCCGGGCGTCGCCCGATTCGATGTCCTCCAGCAGGACGATGATCCGACGCGCTTCGTGCTGGTGGAGGTTTACCGGACCGATGCGGCTCCGGCAGCGCACAAGGAGACCGCGCATTACGCCCGCTGGCGGGATGCCGTGGCCCCGATGATGGCGTCGCCGCGGACGAGCCTGAAGTATCGTGATGTCCACCTGCCGGTTTGATCCCTCCATGAACTTCGACTGGCAGGCACCGGGTCGGATCCGTTTCGGTGCAGGCGTTTCGAGCGAGGCTCAAGCCGCGGTTGCGGAACTGGGTGGCGGCGCCTTCGTGGTGGTGGGCCGGGACCCGGATCGACACGCCGGATGGGTGCGGGCGCTGGGTGCCTCGGGCGTTGTGGAAAGATGGTCGGTGGTGGGTGAGCCGACCGTCGATGACGTTCGCGAGGGGGCGGAAGCGGCGCGTGCCGCGGGAGCCCGGGTGGTGGTCGCGATCGGCGGGGGTGCGGTGCTGGATGCCGGGAAAGCGGTGGCGGCGCTGGCCTCGAACCCGGGGGATCCGATGGAGTTCCTGGAGGTGATCGGCCGCGGGCAACCGCTGCGCGAACGGCCGTTGCCGGTGGTTGCGGTGCCGACCACGGCGGGCACGGGATCGGAGGCGACACGGAATGCGGTGCTGGGATCCCCGGCGCATCGGCTGAAGGTCAGCCTGCGAAGCGTCGGCATGATTCCGCGGGTGGCCTTCGTGGATCCGGAGCTGACGTTGGGATGTCCGCGCGCGGTGACCGCGGCTTCCGGCCTGGATGCGTTGACGCAGTTGCTGGAGCCGTTTGTGTGTCGCAAGGCGAACGCGATGACCGATGCGTTGTGTCGGGAGGGATTGTCGCGGGTGGGACGGGACCTGCGTCGGGTGCTGGCGGACGGGATGGACCGGGAGGCACGCGCCGGGATGGCGTGGTGCAGCCTCGCGGGGGGACTGGCTCTGGCGAATGCCGGGCTGGGCGCGGTTCACGGATTCGCGGCACCAGCGGGTGGAATGTTCCCGATCCCGCATGGAGTGGTCTGCGCGGCCCTGCTGGGTCCGGTGGTGGCGGTGAATCTGGCGGCGCTGGAATCACGGCACCCCGGGCACGAGGCGTTGGCGCGTTACGATGAGGCGGCGCGCCGGTTGACCGGGGATCCGGGAATGGATCGACTCGGATTGGTCGCGTGGATCGGGGAATTGGTGCGGGAGGCGGGCATTCCGAGATTGGCTTCGCTGGGGCTGGAGGAATCCGCGTGGGACACGCTCGTGCTGGCGGCGCAACGCGCGAGCAGCATGAAAGGCAACCCGGTGGAACTGGATGCCGGCGAATTGCGCGAAGTGTTGTCGCGCGAATTCCGTAGGGCGATCTAGCCGAAGACGGTGGTTTTATGCGCAGATGATTAGCGCGACTCATTGTCCGTCATCCAACAGCATGGTTAGAGCGGAGGCTCGGATCTCTCGGACGAAGAGCCGCATGATGCAAGCCTCCCAGGCCTAGGTTCCACAGGTGCTCCGAACCTCGTGCCCGGCCGTTTCAGGCCCGGAGGGCCGAAAGACAGTAGCCCACGGCGTGAGCCGTGCGTCCCACGTCCGGAAGGATCCCCAGCCCCAGCGGGGCGACAGACACGGCAGGCTCCCATGCACTGATACCTCACGCGAACTCGCTTGGATGCGAACCAAGGCATATAACCCGAGCGGGCGCGAATGTGCCGCTTCCAGGTGCGGAGCACCGACAGATGATAGCCCACGGCGTGAGCCGTGGGTCCCACGTCCGCAAGGATCCCCAGCCCCAGCGGGGCGACAGGCACGGCAGGCTCCCACGCTTTGGGACCGCACGCGAAGACGCGAAGACGCGAAGACGCGAAGGAGTCACGGCGTTGGTTCACGCAGAGAGGCCGAGAACGCCGAAGGGCAATACGGACGCTTCACGCTGCCGGGTTCTTGCCCTGCCAACGCCAACGGCGTTGAGACCCCGAGCCCAGGGTTGGCCGAGGAACGAGGACAACCCTGGGTTTGCTCCCGACGCCCGAACCAACCGCATCGCGGTTGTGGCCATCGCCGGGCCAGATCCGAAGCGCCCTGTTCCGCCACAGCATCGGAGCCGAATCCATGCAGCAGATATCTCGCGCAGAGGCGCAGAGGCGCTGAGGGAGACAGGGAATGGGACAGTCTGGGTGCCGCTGGGTGACTCGATGAGCGTGACCGAAAGACCCTCCTTCTCCGCGCCCCTGCGTCTCTGCGCGAGTCATTGTCCGTCACCCAACAGCATGGTTATAGCGGAGGTCCGGATAGCTCGTACGAAGAACCGCATGACGTGAGTCTTCACGCCGAGGTCCTACAGGTGCTCCGAACCTCGTGCCCGGCCATTTCAGGCCCGGAGGGCCGAAAGACAGTAGCCCACGGCGTGAGCCGTGGGTCCCGTGTCCGGAAGGATCACCAGCCCCAGCGGGGCGACAGACACGGTAGGCTCCCATGCACTGATACCTCACGCGAAGACGCGAAGACGCGCAGCAGACAAGGCGTTGTTTCACGCAGGGACGCGGGGTCGCCGAGGGGTCAGGCGGACGTTTCAGGCCGCCGGGTCCATGCCTTGCCAACGCCAACAACGTCCCGCCCGTGCTCAGGCCGTCCTCTCCCGACGGCTGGGGAGGGACTCATTCTTCCGGTCTTCGCGTGAGGCCTTCTTTTCCATGTCGCCTGGGTGTCGAAATCCGCAGTCCTCCACCACTTCACCCCATTGTATAAATTCCTCCTGTGTCGTACCCCCCCCCCGCTGGTTCAAGGTGAGGGTATAGATTCAATCATTCGTTTGTCGTTCCTCGGAACGCATTCGCAGCGGTTGGATCCATGAGCGCCCAACAATCATGAAGACTCCCGTCTCTTTCCGGATGTGTCGTCACTGGTCCCTTTGGATCTCTGCTTTTGCTGGGCTTTACCGCATTACCCACGCGCAGCATTCGCGTTGTTCGCGATCGTCGTTGTGGCTGCGATCCCAGCGCAGCTTGGTTATGGCCCTGGCTATGATGGGCGGCTTCCTTCCCCTCGTTGCCGCCGAATCCAAGGTGATCGTCAGCCGCCACGCCGTGGGTGAACCGACCGTTCTCGAACGGGGTCCTCACCATGCGGAGGTGGAACACATAACCCTTGATACCGCAGCGGATGGTTCCACCCGCCAGACCACCCATCGTTACGTGCATCTGGAAGTCGGTATGAATCGCCAACTGCCCGATGGCACCTGGCAACCCGTTGAGACTGGACTCGCCTTGGAACCTGGTCGAGCTGTCGCCCAAGGCACCCAGCATCAAGTGGTCTTTGCCGCCAATCTCCGCACCCCCGGTTCCATCACCTTGACCCTACCCGATGGTCGCCGCATGCGCTCCCATCCTTACGGCCTGGCCTATACCGATGCAGCCTCAGGTAAGTCGGTCCTGATTGCGGAGGTGCGTGATTCGGTGGGCGTCGTGGATGGGGACCAGGTGCTCTATCCTGATGCTCTGGACGGGCTGGATGCCGATTTTCGTTTTACCACAACCAAGAGTCTCTTCGAGCAGGACGTCATCCTCCGTGAGGCTCCGCCGAGTCCCAAGTCGTATGGACTGGATCCGGCTACGACCCAGCTGGAGGTCTGGACCGAGTTCCTGGAAGCCCCGGAGCCGGTACGTGAGGAGTTGCGAGCGGGCAACGCTGCCAGGCTGGCGACAAAGGACGAGTCATTGGACTTCGGTTCCATGCGGATGACCTCTGGTCGGGCCTTCCGCCTGGCAGAAGCGGACGAAACCCTTTCGGTCGTGGTGAAGGAGTGGATCGTGCTCGCCGATGGCCGCCGATTCCTGGTGGAGGCGGTGCCGGTATCGGCCATGACGGGCGTGATGGAGGCGCTGCCACCCAAAGCAGGCGGTGCCCGCCTGTCCGCACCGAAGGCCAGTCGAATGCAGGCCCTGCTGGCCACCCCGCAGCGTCAGTACCGGCCGGGCGGCAGTCCGGCCAACCTGCGACGGCTGGATCGCTCCCGCGACACGGCGTGGGTCGAGCGATGGTCCCGGTCAGGGGTGGTCCTGGATTACCAGTTATTGAACGGCACCTTGAACAATGCCGTTTTCGCCTCTGGCCAGACCTACTTGGTGACGGGTGCCGTGACTTGCAGTGGGACAACACGATTTGAAGCGAATGCGGTGATCAAGTTCGCGGAGGGAGGAACGAGCAGCCTTTCCGCCGGAACCTCCGTGGTCTGGCAGGGCGAACCGTACCGCCCGATCCATTTCACAGCCAAGGATGACGACAGCGTCGGCGAGGTGATTGCCGGTTCCACGGGGGCACCGGGCACGTCTCCGTACGCCGGGACCGCGCTCGGCCTGACTGGTCCCCCGGCTGGAGCCCTCACGGTAAGCCACCTCCGGATTGCCCACGCTGAGGTGGGTCTATCGGCCGGCAACTTCAATGGCAGCACGTTGACCGTGCGCCATGTGCAGTTCGTCCAGTGCGGGGCCGGACTCACTCTGGCAAATGGCCTTCCTTCCACCCCTACTTACAAGGTTCAGAACGCCCTCATGACCGGGGTGGCAGTCCCGTTTCTCAATGGTAATTTCGCGCAGGTGCAGGTGGACAACCTTACGGTCAATGGAGCAACCACCTTCAATCAGACTCCCTTCACGGAACACTTCAGCCTGATCTTGCAGAACAGTCTGCTCGTAGCAGTCGCCAACATCGGTGCCCCCTATTCCGGATCCGGGGTGCATACCGTGACGTCCGCGGCTGGCGTCTTCGCCACGGCCGGCGGCGGAGCCCATTACCTGGCACCCGGCAGCCCCTACCGCAACGCCGCCGTCGCCGTCGTCGACAGCGATTTGAGAACCGACCTGAGGGCCATGACCACGGTGGTCCCATTGCCCCTGACCGGTAGCCTGACTACCCCAACCGCATTGACCCGCACCGTTCCCCGGGACCAGGACATCGTCGATATTGGGTACCACTACCCCGCGTTGGACTACTGGACGGCAGGGTTGACGGTTTCCGCCGCGCTTACCCTGAGCCAGGGCGTCGCTCTGGGGTGGAGTGGCACTCAGGCCGTGACGCTCCAGGCTGGCGGCCAGTTGCACTCAGTGGGGACACCCGCGGCGCCCAATGTCTTCGTCCGGTGCGCCGGGGTGCACGAACGGCCTGGATCTGGCGATCCCGGGCATGGCAGCGCTTTTGAGACGATATCCACCCTGGGTGCCGGTGCGCCCGAGCCCGTCATCACGGCCCGCTTTACCCGCTGGGTGGCGGACGGCGGCGACTACCACCTCCGGATCGATCGTCGGACGACGGCAAGCGGCAAACGCCCCGCCGCATCGATCAGCCTGCGGGATTGCATGGTCCGGGGCGGAGCATTCCAGGTCTCGGCGGAGGACAATCCCGGGCCCACGCTGGATCTGCAGAACAACCTGTGGTTCCAGACCACCCACTTCAGCTCGGGAGCGGTGGCCTTGAGTGCCTTCCAACAGACGTGGCGCAGAAGTGGGATCACCTGGTCCGGCCTGGCCAGTGCCACGGTACGCAACTGCATTTTCGACAACACCAGCCTGAGTGTCAGTGGGACGGTGGTGAATTCCCACAATGGGTACGCGCCGGCTGCCGCTCCCAAGTTGCCCGGGAGTGCGGGATCCGACGTCCCCGTCGCATCGGTCACCTATGCTACCGGAGCGTTTGGAGATGCCTATCTGGGGGGCTCCTCCTTCCTGAATGTGGGGAATCAGACGGCGGCGGCGGCGGGACTGGGACAGTACACGGTGCAGACCGCGGCGAATACCCGGGACACAAGCTGGGTGGACCTAGGCTATCACTCCGTGGGGGTGTCTACCATCACTGGTCCAGTCCTTGATACCGATGGCGACGGATGGGCGGACTATCTCGAAGATCTGAACGGCAATGGTGTTCAGGATACCGGCGAATTGCTGACGCTCTCCGCCAATGGTCTCAATGCCCCAGGCTCCCTCCAACTCTTTACCCCGACCCAGCCATGAATCGTGCCTTTTCCATGCCAATCTTGAAACTCCAGACCTTTTCGCCACGAGAACTCCGGAGCGAGCGATTGCGGTCTCACCTCGGTCTCGGCGCTTGGCTGAACATCTTCGCAGGTCTTGTTGCCCTCTTCGCTTGGTCCCCAGAGGCTCAGGCCTCGGACAATCTGCCGAAGGTTCCCGTGACTATCTCGATCCTATCTGGCTCGATCACGGGCCAAGTAGAAGGCGATGCAGGCAAGGTAGGCTTTGTGCAGGCCACTTTGGGTGGGAAGCGCATTCGCAAACAGGAGACGATTCCGCCCGGGGGTGGGCGCACTGACTTCCCCGTTGGCGCGGTGTCCCTGACTGTGAGCTTAGAGCTGGGCAAGACGCACGTTCTCAAGCTAGAGGCGGAGTGGCTCTATGTGCAGCAATCCACCTTCACAATCCCGAGTTGTGTGGAGGCCCGTCATCGCGACGCCGGGTCATCAGATCCGTGGGTGCTAGGCTTGCCCGCGCAACCCCTCCCGTGGATGAACGGTTTGAAGGAGATCGAGTTCCAACTCCTCCCAGAAAGCAATTACCTCATCCCCGACTCCAACACCCTGAATGCCGACGGATTCTCGTCCGTGAACGCCGCGCTGCTGGGACACGAAGTCGCAATCTGGTCCCTCGAGCCTTCCGATGCGCTGGGCTGCAAGTTGGAGGTGCTGGATGGCGGCAAGGCCGCGCGGGTCATTGCCGGGGAGAGGACCGGCATTGTGACCCTTGTGGCCAAGGTGGGTGGCTGCGAGTACCGCGCCGAGATCGAACTGGTGGACTGTGGCGGCTGTACCTCGTGTGGCGACGCCCTCGGGGACGGTCAACCTCATCTCGATGACGGACCGAAAATCAGAATGAGTCTGGGTGGCGATTCCGAGGGAGACTCCGATTCCATTCTGTACTCCGTCTCGGGTGCCCCTCCCACCGGGGTGCCCTCCCTCACTTCCCTGCAGTTGTCAGGCGTCGGTGGCTCCCAGACTCACATCCTCACCAGCAATGGCGTGCTGGATCAGGTGGGCACGGCCAGTGGTGCGGTCATGGCGACCACCCTCAGCGATGGCTTCCAGATCACCTTCTTCAACACCGCCCAACTGGGGACTCCGCTCGCCGGTCGGTACGTGCCTGCCAATGCGAACGTCTATCGCAGTCGGTGGACCTATACGAATCCCGATCCCTTGCCTCAGAACAACCGGATCCGCGTCACCCACTCGGGCGCTGGTTTGACCACCCGCGTCTGGACCTACACCTACGTCTCCTCCGTTCCCAATACCCCACGTTGGGAACTGGAGGATGGACCGGACCGGCGGGTCCTGGAAATCACCTCCACCTCCGGTGCCATCACCTACACCGACCGACGCGAACAGACGGCCGCAGGCGTGGTGGTGAGTCGGGTTCGAACAGGACGCCAATCCATTGACGGCGTGCCTCGGGTGGTGGAGGTCGACCACGGTCTCCACGGCCGGACAAACACCACCACCCATCTCTACCAATCGACAACCCCGTTCTACTACCTCGGTTTCGACCACTCCGATGGTTCCTGGGAGCGCCGCACCTACGGCACGAACGGCTTTTTGGCGTCGGTCCGATCCGCTTGGAATGATGCCACCGTGGCGTCCGGGGATGGTCGGATCACGGAGTACCTGTACCAGATCCCGGGTGATCCTGTGATCGACGACGGGTCCTATCTCCCGGCCCAGCCTCGTGTGATTTCGGAGTCCGTTCGGATCTCAGGCGTCACGAACCTTCTTCGACGTTCCTTCCATCGATGGACCCCGGGCACCGCGACCACCCTGGCGGAACACGAGGAGCGCGTGGTTGTCAGCCCATCCGCGACCGTGGCCAATGACTGGGCACTGTCCGACAACCTCATCACCCTGGAAACCCGGCACACGCTGGGAACCGGCCAGGCGCCAGGGACGGATCCCGAGCACGCAGGGGAGATTGTGTGGCGTCGATATCCGGATGCCACGGTGGAAGGGTTCGAGCGGACGGCGACCGCAACCACCCGCACCGTAGTGACCCGGCGCGGGGAAGGCACCGCTTCCGGTCTGACCTTCACGCTCACGCGTGGGACCGAATCCACCCAGGTCACTGGGACTCTCGGCGAGTTGCAGTCATCGACCGTCCGCCGGATTGACGGTGCCCAGTCCCTGGTCCTGGTGCAGGACACCTACAACTACGGCACGGATCCCCTGAAACGGAACTACACGGTCACGCACCTCAACGGTCGGACCGAGTCCCGAACGTATGCCTGCTGCGGATTGGAGAGCGAGACGGACGAGGACGGGGTGGTGACCAGCCATCATTATGACCCGCTGGGCCGTTGGCAGGGATCCACCCGGTTGGGGATCACGACTCTCGACACCCTGGATGCCGCGGGGCGGATGCTGGTGCGGACCTTGAGCGCGCAGGTGAATGGCCAGACCGTTTCCCGGGTCCTGGAGGAGGCCACGTACGACGATGCGGGGCGCACCCTGACCCGGAAGAATGAGTTTGGTGGGGTGACGACGACCGCCGACACCTTGGTCTCCGGGCAGCGGTTGGTCACGGTCACCGATCCTGCCTTGGGCACGACGGTGGAGGAGTATTGGCCGGATGGGCGTCTGCGAAAGATCACCGGCACCGCCGCCCGGCCCTTCCGCAAGGAGTACGGCGTGGAAGCGGTGGGTGGCCAGATGCGGGAGTTCGTCCGGACCGTGGCCCTGAACTCAGCCGGCGCAGACACCCCTGAGGTAGCAACCACGTATCTGGATGCGGTCGGACGCACCTTCCGGCAAATCCAGGCCGTGGAGACAGGGGCGGGGAACACCGCAACCACGGCGGAGCACACCACCTTCTACAATCTCGCCGGTCAGGTGGATCGGGAGGTGGATCCCGATGGGGTGACCCAGTGGACCCGCTACAACGGGGAGGGTCAGCCGACACGGTTCGCCGTGGATCTCGTCAATCCCGCCAACCTCAGCTTCACGCAGGATCGCATCACCGAGAACCTGACCACCTACCTCACCGCAGCGAACTCTAGCCGGACCGTGAGCGCCGTTCAGATTCCAGTCCGCCGGACCGAAACCCGGATTTGGAAGACGGAAGGCGTGGATGCTGGGCTGCTCGTGAGACGGGTGGATACCTCGCTGGATGGCCTGTACTCGTGGACGGAAGATTTTCCGTCGCCCGGTCAAGCCCGCCTCACGACCAGCACGACCACGTTTCCAGCCAGTGGCCAGCGGGAGGTCACCGTGACCGCGCCGGACAATACCCGGCAGGTGCGGCGATGGGTGAATGGTCGGTTGGATCAGGAGGAGAGTTGGACCTCTACGCCGACCCTGCTTACCCGGGTGACCTACGGATATGGTCCCCTCGGTGAGGTGCAAACGGTGGCCGACCTCCGTCAGGGCACTTCCAGCGACATCATGACCTACCTTCCCGCTGGCGGTGCCACGCGGGTGAGTCAGGGACCGGCCCCCGGCAACGGACAGCCGGCCCCGGTGACGACCACGACGTACGACACTTCCGGTCGGGCGACCGGCCGCATGGAGCCCGACGGTGGCCAGGTGACCTACACCTATCACCCCAACGGACTGCTGCGATCGACCACGGGCAGCCGGACGTATCCGGTGGTGTACGGTTACGACGCCCAGGGCCGGATGACGACGCTCAAGACGTATCGGCAACAGGGTATTGAGGCGAATTCCGCGGCCACCACGACGTGGGTGTACCACAGCCGGTCGGGTCGGCTGCGGTCCAAGGCCTACGCGGGCGAAGCCCTCACCGACACGGAATACACCTATTCGCTGGCCGGCCGGCCCGTGACCCGGGTCTGGCAACGGAATGTGACCACGAGCTACACCACCACCCCGGCCGGGGAGGTGGACGTAGTGACGTACAGCGTTGGCGTGAGTCCCGAGATGCAGACCGCTCCCTTGCGGTTTGGCTACGACCGCCTGGGGCGCAGAGACACGATAAGGTCCTACTTGCCGGGAACGATTGCCACGTCGATCCTTGGCCCAACTCCACCCAGTCCTGTGTCCACCCTCTCCCAGACCTACAACGACCTTGGCGAACCGGAGACGGAGTCGTTGTCGGGTGGTCCGTTGGCCGGGCGCTCGGTGACAACGTCGCGGGACAGCTTCGGACGGCGGCAGGGGGTGACGACCTCGGTGGCGGATTTCCAGGCGCAGAATGTGACTGCTTACGATCCTGCCGGACGTCCCGCGATCCTCACGGCCGGCAATCACACGGCCACCTACCGATACGTGGCCAACTCGCGGATCCGGGCCGGCGTGACCTATCGCGCCAATGGCACCCAACGGCTGGATACGCAGTACGACTTCGACCGGCTCAACCGGTTGCAACAGGTCCTCAATCAACCTTCTGCGGCGGGACAACCCGCGGAACGCCACGCCTACAGCTACAACGCGGCGCAGCAACGGATCCGGGATGAGTTGGCGGACGGATCGTCCTGGAGCTGGGAGTACGACCGGTTGGGGCAGGTGATCGGGGGACGCAAGAGCTGGCCGGACGGCAGTCCGGTGGCCGGGCAACAGTTCGAGTACGGTTTCGACGACATCGGCAACCGGGTGAGCCAGAAGCGGGGTGGGGACGCCAACGGAGCCAATCTGCGGAGCACCACCTATGTGGTGAACCCCTTGAACCAGATCACCAACCGCACCGTGGTCGGGAGCCGGTACCTGGATCTGATCGGGCTGGCGGAGCCGGGGACGACCGTGACCGCCGGCGGTGTGACGGCGACACGGCGGGGTGAATTCTGGCGTGCGGAGCTGAACCTCGGCACCGGCAATCCGCTGTGGCAATCGGTGAACATCACGACCAGCGACGGTGGATCCCTCGCCAACGCGCTCTACCGGGTGCCTCCCTCCAGCGAAGTGCCGACGTATGACGCCGACGGTAACCTGACGGCCGATGGGCTCTGGACCTACACGTGGGACGCGGAGAACCGGTTGATCTCCATGCAGAGTCAGGCCCTCGTGCCGACCGCAGGACGCCGGAAGCTGGACTTCGAGTACGATCCCCTCGGACGCCGCATCGGCCGGATCGTGAGCACCGGTGCCAGCGGGATCTGGGTGCCCACTTCGACGACCCGCTGGCTCTACGAAGGATGGAATCCGGTGGCCGAGCTGAATGGGGCCGGGACCCTGGTGCGGGAATACGTCTGGGGCACGGACCTGAGCGGAAGCTGGCAGGGTGCCGGTGGAGTGGGTGGCCTTCTGTGGGTTATCGAAGCCCCCACAGGAGCCAACGCCGCCCACTACGCTGCCTACGATGGCAATGGCAACGTCATGGGCCTGGTCAACGCCACCGACGGCACCTGGAGCGCCCGCTACGAGTACGGCCCGTTCGGCGAGGTGGTCCGAGCCAACGGCACCATGGCCGCCGCCAATCCCTTCCGCTGGAGTACGAAGATCCAGGATGAGGACTCGGGGTTGAGCTATTACGGGTATCGGTACTACTCGGCGGGGGTGGGGAGGTGGCTCTCAAGAGACCCCATCGGGGAACTCGGTGGTTTGAACCTCTATGGTTTCGTTTACAACAATCCGTTGGGCCGAATTGATCCGTTTGGGCTGCAAAGTCCGGCGGCGATCCAGCTTCAGATTCTAGCTGAAATCAGAGCAGGTGTTTCGTTGGCACAGATTGCCGCCGACTATGGAGTTAAACTGGAGTATGTAGTTGGACTTGCCGCTGTCTGGATGGCCGCTGAGGCTGCCAAGCCTTGGGTTGAGAAGGTTGCAATTGCCCGGTCTTGGGCCCGAGTCGACTGTCCTGATCCGTGCAAGGACAACAACGATTTCAATGCGGTGGCCGACGAATTCAAGAACATTGTAAACGACATCTGGCGACCTCTGCACAACCCTACGCAGGTGATCGGTGATGGTGGTGCGATTGATGCCGCTATCCATGAGGCGCAAAATCCGGGAAAAAAGGTGGGCGGACAGCTTCACGGGCAAAAGATTCGCGACAAGGCAAGTGAACTAAAGAAGCTCCTGAATCGCGTCAATCAGAGGAACAAAAACTTTCCCAGCATCTGCCAGGACAGACTTCGTCCAATGCTCGAAGAACTGAAAAAGAAGATCGACGACGCGATCAGCACAATCAATGCACTCAAGAACACGCCGCCGCCCGCGCAGTAGGTCCACCACACCATGAGCCATGATGCCCCGTTTGTGTTCCTTGGAGACTCATTTGCCGACTGGGCAAACAGCTTGACCGAGTTCGAGCAGACCGTGACGCCAGGCGACGGCTTTGCGTTCTCAGTGGGAAGCATTCGGCTTGGCGGTGAGTTCCTGCGCCGCCTCCGTTGTCTCAATTTGGCAGATTTTGAGGCAGCCGAGAGACCATCTGAATTATTTCGTAGCAAGGTTGTTCTCCCCCTCCTAACCCCTGAGGAGCAAGCAAGCATTTCTCCACGGGAGTCACTACTGCCCTTTTTCCGGCGCTCATGGAATCTTTCGGAGACCGAAGTCGAAGCAGCATCCGAAATATTTGTCCTGCTGCGTTGGTTGATGAGGAAGCAAACTGGGCAAAGCCTCAATAGTCGCCTCCACCAGGCATTCGACTTTGTCGCATTATTCTACGACATCTACTCCCTGGAGGCTTCGGAGAGTTTGCTGCAATCGAAAGAACCGCTTGAAGATCAACTCACTGGCTTGTTAGGCCGCTACCACCGGGAATCTAATCAGTGGGTCAGATTCGCAATGGGCTACGTGCTAGTGGACTTCATCGGAGATCGAATGCACGAAGGACAGATCAAGATTCAGGTTGAAGAAGCGTTCTCAGATTACGCGCAGCTACTAGCGAGGTGGACTGGGAGGATTTGGAGGCGGTAGTTAACGGCTGTAGGGGGCAACGGTGTCCGTGGCGGGTCAGAGGTAGGCAGCCATAGAAATCCGTAAAGGGGCAAGGGCAGCCCGCCATCGCATTCGAAGAACAATTCCTTTTCGATTGGTCCGGATGAATTGGGCTGTCATCTCGATCACTGCCGGCAGCAGTCGATGGATGGCCGCCACGTTGTTTCCCGACTCCTGAGCTTTGGTCTCGCGTTTAAGCAGTGCCTCTGCGCGCATCCAGGAATTCCATGATGAAAAGGGTATTCCAACCTCGGCGGGCTCGGCGTCTCGGCGTGAAATGAGTTTCTGGCAGGAGGGGGGCACGCGAAGACATGAGAGAGTTTTCGATACCGATGCCGATGCCGATACCGATCCCGACACGTGCGGCGAGGGTTTGACGGGCGGGCTGCTCGTCCACTTAGGGGCTTTGAGGCTTATCCGTCTCCATGGTGTGGGATGTCGAAGATTGACTCGCGCAGAGGCGCGGAGACGCAGAGAAGGGGGCTTTGGATTATCGTCATCGAGTCACCCAGCGGTGAGCCCGATCAGGGGTGCCCCCGCTTCCGAATTCCTGTCGATCTCAGCGGCTCTGCCCCTCTGCGCGAGAATTCTGCTGCATGAATAGGGCTTATGCGATTCGTGTTCCGGGGCGTTCTCGAGCGATGGAGACGGATACGGTGTTCGTGGGGGCAGGGGTTCTGTCGCCCCTGCCGGGACTGGCTGTTCATGGGGGGACGGAACCCAGCGCTCACGCGCTGGGCTATCATCTGTCGGCCCTCCGGGCCTGGGGCCAGGGCTTTGGAGGGCGCGAGGCTGCCGAGGTGTATTGGGATCGGCAGTTCATCTATCCGCCGTTTTCAGGATCAATGGAGGTTCTTGGTGGCCCGGAGGGCGAGCAGGCCGAGCACGAGGACGGAGAAGAGGGTGCCGAGGATGCTGAGGAGTTGGGCGCGGAGGACGTAACGGCTGGCGGCGTTGGGGACGGTTCGTTGGAGGCGTCGGCAGTCGCGGGCAATCATCCAGCCGGCGAAGGCACAGGGCATTCCAAAGATCGGGATCAAACCCACCCAGGCGAGGATGTGGGCTCGGAGGCTGCGCTGGAGCAGGTGGAGCTTGATGGCGCTCATGGGTTGGTTGCGGTGCGAGTTGCCGCAGGGGGTGGAACGGCGGTGGAAGGACGGGGAGACGGCACGACGTATCCCCGCTGGCGCCACTGCCGTTGCTGTCGGGCGTCGAGCAGTTCGGTCTCGCGACGGGATCGGCGCACGGTGGCGATGTTGACGATCGTGAGGGCGGCCAGGAGCGCGGCGATGACAAGGACAAGGAGGGTCGCCGCGATGCCTCGCGAACGGGCGTGGGTGGACGGTTGGAGGTTCATGGAGTCGCGAGG
>JAIXZE010000322.1 GCA_027489875.1 Verrucomicrobiales bacterium | reverse complement strand
GACCCAGGGTTCCGCTCCGCTGCACCCTGGGCTATCGCCGTGCGCCGCGTTGCGGCGAGGGGGCGGGCGCCGGGTGAGGGCACGTGGCCTGCAGATTCGTACGGGGGGAGGAAGAATCCTTGTTAGGATTGGCCCTGGACCTGCGAAGAGTGGGTTGTGACGCATTCTCAGCAGCAGACGGGCTGGGGTCGGGCCGGTGGCCTGATCCTCGGTGGCCTCCTTGGGATGGGGGTGGCGGTGGCGCAGGAGGCCATCGGGGGACTGGGGGATCCGTGGATCGCGGATTCGACGGTGGCGGCGGTGCTGCAAAGCCGGGAATTGGCCCTGGGCGCGGAGGACGGGCGCGGCCTGCCGGGTCGGTTGCAGTACGAGATCGGGTTTGCGACGCGGGAGGCGGCGGGGATCGGGTTCCTGTTCGATAGCCTGACGATCAGCCTGTCGCGGGCGGACGGGAGCGGCAGTACCGTGTTGGTCACGGGGGACGTTTTTGGCCTGACGATTGCGCCATTGGCACCGGGCGGGCTGTTGGCGGGCGGTGGGATCCGGGTTTCCGAGATCGATCCGCGGGTGGTGTTGCTGGAGGGGGCACCGGTGTCGTTTGGGTATTCGGTGGAGGTGCAGTTGCCGCCGACGCTGGGCAACGCGGAGCTTCGGACGCGTTTTGACTTCTTCAACAACGGCGATGCCGCCGTGAGCCGCGGGTACGCCATGGTGGTGCCGGAAGCCTCGGTGTGGGCGCTGGGGTTGATGGGCGCCGGGTTGCTGTGGCTGGGTTGCCGTGGGATGGGAGGTTGGAAGTGAATCGTTTTCTTCGGATTGCCTGCGTTCTGCTGGGGCTGGTTGCGTGGGTGCCGGCGGTCCGGGCCCAGTTCCGGACGTTCGAGATTGGCGGGCAGGACGTGCTGCTGGAACGGGCGGAACCGACGGCCGGGGTCTTCTTCCGCGCGTTCCGGCCAAACCAAGCCAGCGGACGGTGGGACGTCGATGTCGTGGTGACGAATGGCACGGGGCGGACGCTGCGGACGCCGTTGGTGCTGCGGTTCGAGACGGCGACGTCGGTGGCTCCCGGAATCCAGGGGGCCACCCTGGACGACGAGGGCAAGGCGTTCTTCCACCTGACGCCGTTGGTCGGGACGACAGGATTCCTGCCGGGGACGTCGCTGCGGGCCTTCACGCTTTCGATGGGCGATGCGCGGACCCGGCCGGAATTGGCGGTCGCGGTGTATTCGGCTCCGGAATCCTTTCCCTTGGGCGTGGTGCGGGTGTTGAGCGCCGATGGCCTGCCGGCCGAAGGCACGGAAGCGGAGGAGATCGGACCGGTGACACCGCGCCGGGTGGCGTCGGGTCGGGGTGGCTGGCTTAGCCTGGAGGCGGGGCCGGGAGTGCGTGGATGGACGTTCCGCGCGCCGGGGATGGAGCCGATGGTGCGGTTGGCGGAAGGGCTGGGATCGGGGGCGGTCACGGAGCTTTTGACGGTCCGGCAGGTGCCGGTGGATGCGGGGGGGGCGACCCGGTTTCCGGTGCAGGCGTTGCCGGCTCCGTTGCCGCGGGGATGGAGTCCGGCGGTGGTGATCCGCAGCGAAGCGGGTGCCCGGGAAGTCGAACTGCTGGAAATCCTGCCGGTGGGACGCGAGGCGGTGTGGGCGCGTTGGGATGCAGTCCAAGGCGCTTGGCAGGGGGTTGAACGCGTGACGGGCACGGGACTGCGTCGGGTCGCGGTGAACCTTGCGGAGGCGGGCCTCCATGCGCTGCTCGTGCCGGACGGCGGCGGGTTGGGGCCGGTGCTGCCGGCGGTGGGCGGCGTGCTGCGTGGCGTGAACGTCATCGATGCGCCCGCTGGATTGCGGGCCGTGGGTGGGGTGGATCCGGCGTCGGCGTCGGCAAGCCGCGAGGCGGCCCGGGTGACGGCGCGGGCGCGGGTGGAGATTTCGTCGACGGCCGGAGCGCTGGTGAGCGGGCTCGAAGTGCCGTGCGAAGTGGTGGAGGAATATCGGTTGCGGGATGGAAGCCGGCGGAAGTTGCCGGCGTACACGCTGCGGTTGGTGGCGTTCCGGCCGTTGAACGACCCGGGAACGGGGCCGTTGGTGGCGGAGTTCCCGGTGCGGCCGTTCCAATTGCTGCCCGGGGAAGAATTGTCGGAGGCGCGGGTCCGGGTGGACGTGTTGCCGCCGGGTGCGTTTGCGGGGGGTGTGTTGCGACCGGAGGCGTCCGGGGTTGCGGTGGGTTCGCTGCGGATTGCGGCGCGGGCGGGTGATGTGGCGGGGGCGGAGGCGGTGTGGTTGCGCGAGCCTTCGTTGGGTGCGGTGGCGGATCTGGTTCCGGTCGGGGTGACGCTGGTCCGGGCGTTTGAACTGGGCGTGGGCGCGGTGGCCCCTGGGCGTCGATTGGGTGTGGAGTTTGGGACGGTGGATCCGTCGTCGAGTTATGTGCTGGCGCGGGCGGTGTTTGATGCGGGGCAGCATGGGTTCCAGCCGGTGTTGCGGATGGTGAGTGATGCCGCGGGGAAGCTGGGCGTGACCGAGCCGGGCGCGGGCGGGTTGCCGGGCGTGGATGGCGGCGGCCAATACCTGTTGTTCAAGACATCGGGGCCGGAGGCGTTGGTCGAAGGCGTGGCGCGCAACGCGGGTGGGCAGACCGAGCGCGGCATGGTGGTCCGCCGGGGGGCCTGGACGGCGCTCACGGAGTCGGATGGCCGGTATCGGCTGCTGGCTCCGGCGGGTGGGTCGGAGGTGCGGGTGGTGGACCCGGTGCGTGGGGACACGGGGACGGCTGCGGTGGACGTCGGTGGCACCTTGGCGGCGGTGGCGTTGGATGTCCGCGCGGGTCTCACGGGGCCGCAGGTGGTGTCGGTGTCGCCGACGAACAACGCCGTGAACGTGGCGCGGGTGACGCCGGTGGGGGTGACCTTCAGTCGGGCGTTGAATCCGGTGACGGTGATCACGGGAGGCGTGCAGTTGGTGGATCCGGCCGGGACGGTGGTCCCGGCGAGCGTCACGCTGAACCTTGCGGGCACGACGGTGACGGTGCTGCCGGTGAACGCGCTCGCTCCTGCGACGGCTTACCGGTTGAAGGTGGCTTCAACGGTGGTGGACCTCGCGGGACGTGCCGTGGAGGGCGTGCGTGAATTCGGTTTCACCACGGTGAACGACGCGGTGGTCCGCGGCCTGGCGGCGCAGGTGACGATCTACGCGCCGGGTTCGACCAACCTCACGCCCGAGATCCTGGCGCGGATCCCGGCCTACGATCCGGTGCGGGACCGCGATGGCGTCGTGGTCGAGGGTTCGCAAGGTACGGCCGAGCCGCGCCAGAAGGTCGTCCTGGTGAATGAATCGACGGGCGAAACGCAGACTGTGTTGACTGACACGGACGGGAGCTTTGTGTCGTTCGTCCTGGGTTCGGTGGAAGACTTCATCTCGGTGGTGCTGGTGAACGCGAACGGAACGCGGAACCAGATCCCGGCGACACGGCAACGGTTCGATGACGGCACGGTGGGATTGTTCGCGTCGGGTGGAACGATCCGTTCGACGGGGCCGGGCGTGCCGGTGGACCTGATCGTGGATCCGGGGTCGGTGTCGGGGAAGACGCTGTTCCAGCTGGTCTCGATGGAGCCCGCGACGTTCACGGCGTTGGTGGGCGGCAACCTGCCGGAAGGGGCGATGCCTCCGATTGGCGCGTTCGAGCTGACGGAGTCGGGAGATCCGCTGCGGGAAGCGGCGGACATCCGGATCCCGGTGAAACTGTCGGACCTGGGACTGCCGCCGGGCCCGATGCCGACGAACCTCTCCTTCGTGGTGGTCATGCCCATCCGGGTGGATGGGCGGGTGGCGCATCAGATCGTGGACACCGCGAACTACGAGGCGGACGGGCCGGAGGGTGGCCATTTGCGGACGGCATCGCCACCGTTCGTGGGGATGCTGGCGCGGCGGTTGGCGCAATTGGCGAAGGACTCGGGCGCGTCGTTGGTGACCACGCCCAAGGTCGCGAGCAACAACGACAATCCGCACAAGGGCGAGACGGCAGCGTTCGGCATCATGCCGATCCTTTCGCGAGGGCCGTTGAAGGTGGGCGGGTTCGTCCGCGCGGTGACGCGGAATGAGGATGGAACGGAGACGGTGACCCCGGTGGCGGGGGCGACGGTGCGGGTGTTGCGGGTTCAGGATGAACGGGACGGGGAGAACGTGCCCGTGGTGTTCGACGGCGATCTGGTGTCCATCTCGGACGAGAACGGTAACCTCGGCTTCTTCTTCCGTCCGTCGGACTCGACGACGACGCGGGCGCTGGTGGCGACGCATCCGCGGTTCCCGTTCCAGCGGCCCCGGACCGGGGCGTTCGCCGGCGAGCGTCAGGGGACGACGGTGGTGACCGCGGAATTGCTGTTCCGTGAACTGCCTCCGGAATTGGGCGCGTTGGAGGACAACTCTCCGCCGCGGGTGGCTGTGAGTCACACGCCGGATTTACCGCGGGCAGGCACGGGGGCAGGGACCGGGGCGGACCTGTTCGTGGTGGGCGTGGACGACAAGGAGGTGGGGCGACCGTCGATCGTGGTGCAGCGGGTGGAGAATCTCCGGGGCGAGGAGATCCAGGTGGCCGACGTCCTGCGGGGCGGTGCGTTGGTGGAGGATCAGCCGGCGCGGAAGGTCCGGCGGTATCGATTGGAAATGCCGGTGGCGGGTCGGGTGGTGCTGCAGGCTTCGGTGGTGGATGCCACGGGCAAGTCCGACATCGCGGCGCACGCGGTGTCGTTCGGGGTGAGCCGACCGCCGGTGGTGCCGACCGATCCGGAGGACATTGCGTCCCTCCGGGTGATTTTCTCATGGCCGCCGAATGGCGCGACCAACCTGCCGGCGCTCACGCCGATCCGCATCCGTTTCAACCGCTCGCTGCCGGCGTCGTTGGTGGCCACGCCACCGTACGATTGGCTGGCGTTCACGGGAGGCCATTTCCTGCGTCGGGTGGAGGCGGACTCCGAGCGGCGCGAAATCACGGTCTATTATGACGGCCCAACAACGGGACCGGTGCGGTTGTCGGTGGGGCCCGGGATCACGGGTGAAAGCGGGAAGGCCTTTGATCAGGATCCTCAGGAAGCGGGCCAGCAGTCGTTCGCGCTGGGATTTGTCCAGGCGCGATCGGTGGTGGAACTGCTCGAAGGCAACACCGGCGCGGGCGCGGCCTTGCTGGGCCGGTTCGGGTACACCCTGGAACGCGAGGGAACCGGGGGACGATTGGGCGTGTGGGACTTTGGCACTCCGGATGAACCCGAGCGCGTCCGGGACATCCGGACCGGGTATCCGACAGCCATGGCGTTGATTCCTGGATACACGTTGCCGGCGGCGGGCGCAGCCGACGGGGCGTGCGTTCGCGAGAACCTGCTCGCGGTGTTCACCGGGCACGCGAACGAGCCCAAGTACCTTCAACTCGGGCGCATTCAAGGCAGCCAGATCACATTGGGCCGACGTCTGGTCCTGAGCGGTGGCGCATCGGATGAGGATGGCCGCCCGTCGGTGGACGAAGGGGTGACCCAAGCGGAGTCGCTTTCCCAGATCGTGAAGGCGAAGTGGGATCCGCCGTACCTCGGTTACTTCGAGTTGGGGGCGGATGTGACGAGCGTGAAGCTGATCAACCTCCACGCGTTCCGGCGGGTGGAACAGCGGGGCGGAAGCCTGGATGGCTTCGGAGACGCGACGGATGGGACGGACGCCAACGGCGACGGCGATTTCTGTGACCCGGGTGATGTGGTGCCATCGCCGGACCGGAGTCCGCTGACGCCGCCGGGGATGGCGTTCTCGTTTGCGCCCAAGGTGGCCACGGAGCGGTACGATGACTTTGATTTTCACGCCGGATCGGGATTGGTGGTGACCGTGGGCCGGTTCCTGACTGGAACGAATGCGCCGCGGTTCACGACGGTGTTGGCGGCGTCGGATCCGAACCCATTGACGAACGCCTTCGTCGTGTTTCCCAAGGGCGACTTCCTGCGTCGGGTCTTCTTGCTGCCGGCAACGACGGTAGACGACGGGACCAACCTCGTGAGTCGGGACCTCGCGCTGGTGTCGATCGGTGGTGGCGGGGACGGTGCGTTGGCCGTGATCGATCTGACGACGCCTTCGGCTCCGGTGTTGGTCCAGCGGTTTGACCTTCCGGCCGGAGAAGGTCCCGCGGGTTCCGTGCAACGGCGGTCGGATGGATTGCTGGCGGTGGCGTCGGGTCGCAGCACGCTGCTCTATGATCCAGTGAAGCTGTTGCTTCCGCTGGTGGGCGGTGTCTCGCGGGCGCTGGTTGGGCGCATTGATGGGACGGGGACGGGGGTTCGGGATCACGTGTCGGATCCCTCGGGCATCCACCTGACCTTTGGCGGTTCGAATCGGCGGTATGTGGAGGCGGCTCCCCGGTTCTCGTTTGTCCGGTTCAACGCGCTGCTCAATCCCGAGCAGCTGGCGGCGCAGGATCCGGCATCTGCGACGGGTTTCCTGCGGTCGGCAACGCCGGTGACGGTGGCGGATGTCCTGCAGGCGGGGAACGGAACGAACGCGCCGCCGATGGATCCGGCGCGGCACTATTACGTGATGATGGACGCGCCGGGCGGCGCGGCGGACGGGAGCGGGCAGTTGCCGTTGGTGCTGTCTGCCGTGGACGCGACGGGGATGCCGCAGGTGGAGCGTGGGGGGACGCCGGTACCGGCGGTGGTGGGGGATGAGCAATTGTACAGTGCGTTGCTGGCGCAGCGGACGATCAACCTCGTGCTGGGAACGCTTAGCGTGAAGAAGGCGTTGAACAGCGTGACGGAGGCGGAAGGGTTGGTGGATCGCGCGAAGGCGGTGTTCAAGCTGGCGAAGAGCGCGAAGAAGTTGGTGCCGAAGCTCAAGAGCCTCGGGCTCGCGTTGAAGCTGTTGCCGGACAAGTTCGTGGCGCGTCGGCTGTCCGATGATCCGAATCACCCGCTCTACAACCAGTTCCTTGCGGGACCGTTCGTCGTGCTGGGCGGATCGCCCACGGTGGAGCAGTTGACGGCGTTGAACGAGCAGGCGGCCGCGCAGGAACTCACGCGCGTGTACCTGCGGCCATCGCCGCGGTTGTGGGTGGGACTGCCGAGTGAACGGGCCGAATCCCTCCTGAGCTTTCCGGATCCATTCAAGCCGTCGCCGAGCCGGCTGCCGACCTTCGTGAGTGAACTGCGGTTGAACCCGACAATCTCGTTGTTCGGGATGAAGATCCCGCAGTCGGGCAAGGCGATCGAAGAGATGGCGCGGATCAACCAGCTTCCGGGGAATCCGGCGAGCTCCTTCGACCTGGGGGAACAGGTAACGTTGATCGTCACCCTGATTTCCGAGGTGCCGGTGGTGGGCAAGGTGTTGAAGGGCGATTGGAAGCCGATGCTGATGCCGGGTGCGCACGGGTTGTTGCGGGTGAACCACACCGAGCGGCCGATGGTGCTGGTCCCGGGATTCGCGGCGTCGAAGCTGGAGATCAACGGCGTGAACCACTGGCTGGGATTCCCGCAGACGGCGGGCGAACTGGCCGCCAGTGCCGGTGCGATCTTCGGAACCAATACGGTGATTCCCGTGCTGGATCGTGCGCGGAAGGATCTGCGGATCCAGCAGGACGGCACGCCGGCCCGCGAGACGTTCCCCACGGACATGCTGCGGTTCTCGTTGGAGGTTCCGACCCAGGCGGCATCGATTTATGGGGACTGGGTCAACCATCTCACGGGCGAGATGGGGTTTGTGGAATACAAGTTCCAGGGCAGCGGGCTGTCGGCCGCGGGACCGCAGGTGCGGGAGCGGTTGCGGTTGGGCGGACGGCCTGGGCTGGGGCAATCCCCGTCCCCGAACCTGTTCGTGTTCCCGTACGACTGGCGCCTGGACAACCAGAAGGCTGCGGAAGCGCTGAAGGAATACGTCCGGCTGGCGCTGGAGATGCATCCGGACGCGGATGGCATCGATCTGGTAGGGCACAGCAACGGCGGCCTGGTGTCGCGCGCCTACCTGCTGATGCCGGGCCAGCGCGCCCGGGTGAAACGCCTGATCACGGTCGGTACGCCATGGCTGGGTTCGCCGAAGCCATTGAGCGGACTGAAGTCGGGCAATCTGGACGACATGGCCATCAGCGCGCTCGCCCCCATTCCGGCCGTCCGGAAGATGCTCCAGTTCTCGCCCGGGGCGCATCAGCTCCTGCCTTCGCGGGAGTATTTCGAACTCGGGTTCCGGCCGTTGGTGGAAGACGGCTATGACGCGAACACGAACGGGTTGCCCAACGAGGCCTTCGACTTCGACGGATTCCAGGAGGTCATTGCCCGTCATTTCCTGCGGGGGCCTGCCGAGGAACTCCTGAACGAACCGGATGCCACCGGCGCGGTGCCTTCACCCCGACGCTCGATCGAGAGCCTGCCGGGCGCGGAACATCCGGCACGCCGCAACGCGAACGCCTTCCGGGAGACCCAGGCGATCGGCGATCACCGGCTGGATCCCGACGATGTCCAGATGCATCACATCGTGGGATTCGGTGCCACCCCGGACACCATCGGGCAACTTCGGATCCGGGGCCGGTTGGTGCCGCGCGTGCCCGAGACCAACGTGGTGGTGAGCGTGGCCCGGGTGTCGGCGTTTGAATCGGAACAGGTGACGGATGCTCCACCGCTGTTGATCCGATCGTCCGATGGAACCTTGGCGGTGAACCCGACGAACCAGTTCCGGATGAACGAGGAGGTGGAACTGCGGTACGTGGCCGGCGACGGCACGGTGCCGATCGCGAGCCTGGCGCGGGGATTTGGCTCCGCGGCGAGCCTGAACGCGACCAACGCACGTGTGCATGCGTTGGTGGGCGGCCTTGGACAAGGCGTCACCGGACACAATCCGATGCTCAACACGGAGGAGTTCCTGCACATCTTCGACACGGTCTACAGCGGGCGTGAGGTCGAGGAGATCCGGGTGACGGCTTCGGCGGGCGCGTTCTCGGAGGGAAGCACGGGGACGGTGAACGTGACCGGGTTGATGCCGGGGGGCGTTTCCGGAGCGATCAGTTACGTGGCGGACTTCGGCGATGGTACGGTGGAATTGCGGAAGAATGCGGGAGGGACGGCTTCGTTCGAGCATCATTACCGGCAGAGTGGCACGTATCTCGTGACGGTGGGTGCGGCGGCGAAGTTCGGTGACGGCACCGTCTACGGGATTTCCAGCGTGCGCCTCACGGTGGCGAACGTGGCACCCGAAGTGGCGATTGAAGGGGGGGATCTCACGGTCAACCGGGGCGAGACCCGTGTGCTGGTGGCGAAGGTGACGGACGTGGGGCTGGATGACCGGCATCGGTTCGAGTGGACGCTGCCCGCGGGGAACCGGTCGGGGCCGGGAGTCTTTGCAACGCCGGTGACATTCGACGAGCCGGGAACAAACACCGTGAAGGTGGTGGTGACGGATTCGGATGGAGGCGTGGGTACGGCGAGCATCCGGGTGACAGTGCGACCGGACGCACCGTCATTGGCGGCATCGAACTTCGGGGAGGATCCGGCGGTTCGGCGCGCCGCGCGTGTCGCGAACATTCCGGGATTCGAAGGGGGACATCCGGAGATCATGGTGCGGTTCCATGGGCATGCGCCGGACGAACTGGATACGGTCGGCATCACCGTGAGCCAGGTTGGGTTGGGGACGGACCTGGCCGGGTTGGTCTTCGACCGGGTTTTTGGAAGGGCGGGAGGCGCGGTGCTGAATCTGCTGGCGGTGATCGAGCGGGCCTTGCTGCCGCAGGTGGCTCAGTTCCTGGGCAAGATGGCGGCGGAAGGCGGCAGCGATTACGCGCGCATGATGCGTCATCTGCCCTCGGAAGTGGCGGGCATTGATCTGGCGGCGACACAGGCGTTGCTGGGGGTGCGCGGACAGGATGAGCCGATCGAGGTGGACCTGCTCTATCTCGAGGGCGGATTGCCGAAGGTATTGCTGCGATGGAAGGTGGCGAACGTGCCGGCGGCGGAGGGATTGCGGCTGACCTTTGATTGGGTCGAGCAGAAGGGAACCCTCGAGCGGGTGACGCCCGATCTGGTCACGGGCGGTCCCTTGAAGGGCGCGGCCATCGAGACCGTTTCGACGGTGTTCAGCGCTTTCGGTGAAAGGCAGGCCGGGGACCGGGTAGGACCTGCGGTGGTCGGTATCCTCAATCCGGCGTTGGACCGCGTGACGGTCCTCACCCGGGACAACCTGACGTCCGAGACCAACATCGTCTTGTTCGCGGTGTTTGACGCGAACGAGAACGGCCGCCTGGATGATGACACCTTCTATCCACTCGACACCAACGTGGTGGACTTCGCGCGGTTGCCGGAACGTCCCTTCGCGGTCGTCGGCATCGATGAACACGGCAACGTCGGGAGCCTGGATCCGTTCTGGGTTGCCGAGACCCGGAACTTCCTCGGGGTGCGGGAGGTTGGGGAGGATCGGACGGCGTACGAACAACGATTGATCGCCATCCGGAATGCGGTGCGACAGGTAATCACGGAGGCACGCGACAGCGAGATCATCCGGGGTCGGTTCCTGCTGGATCCGGCGGATCTCTGGGTGTTCGAGCAGGGATCGGGAGCGAACCTGTGGAAGACCAACTTCGTGTCGCGGTGCAACGGCATCTATATCCCGGGCAAGAGCGACAACGACTATGAGTTGTTCCTGCCGGTGCATCTGGCGGATCGCTTCGGCCAGGGAGAAGCGGATCGACTGCGGTTCGAGGCGGCCGGACCGCACAGCCGCGCGATGCTGGAAGGGGATTGGTATTTCAAGCGGCCGGTGGGCTTCGATGCCGCCGGTGTGGAGACGGCGGACGAGAACCTGGTGGCCGAGTGGGAATACCGACTGCCCGATGGCACACCGGCTTTCCGGGTGGCGCGAGAACGCACCGATGACGATCTGGCCAGCGGCTTCCGCAGTCCCCTCACGCCGGCGGAGGTGATCGCCCGGGTGTTCACCCAGACGGTGCGGCAGGACCCGGCGCTGCGTGCGTTGCTTCCGGACACGAGCTTCTTCCCGGAGCGGCGCGAGCATTTCATGTTTGGCCGATTGCACCTTCAACGGCCGCCGGAGTTCGGCGACGACCCGATCGGAGACGGCGGCACGGGACGCCAGATGCTGATGTTGAAGTGGCTGCTGGAAGGGGCGTATGTGACGGCCACGGATGACGGCGGAGCGGAGGGGTTCAGTCCGGGAGCGCCACCATTGACCGACATCTTTGCCAGGTGGGTCCAGGCCGGCGTGCCGCGTGCCGAGGGTTATGAGTGGGGCATCTTCCAGGATTTTGCGGCGCTGAAGTCGAAGCCGTTCCAGGTGTCGAAGGTCCGGTTCAGTCGCACCGGGGCGGACGATCGGCTGCGGTTCGTGCAGCGGTCGGTGGATGATGCCGTGGCGCAGCAGCAGGCGGCGCGGTTGAAGAAGCTGGGCAAGGCGGCGATCCGGGCGACCCTGGCGCGCCTCGCGGGGGATACGAACCTCAATGGGTTGATCACCGGGATTCCGGTGGGGCGAATGACCGATGCGTCGGTGCGGAGCTTCGAGCACGAGATCCTGCGGTTGGCGCGGAGCACGGCGGCCGCGAAGGAGGCGTTCGGAGAGTTTGCGGAAGATCGCGACGACATCACGCAACCGCCGGACATCGGGGATTTCCTGAAGGCGAAGAACGGGGATCGGGAATACCTCGCAACCCTCCTGCATGAGCCGGGGGCGTACCAGCGGTTCGTCGAGACCACATTCCGGTTCCTGCGGACGGTGGTGCAATCGGGGACGGTCAGTCCGTATCGGGACTACATCGGTGGATTGGTTGGCGCGAGCCAGGTGGACGAGCTCACGCAGCGGACGGAGAATCTCAACCGGGTGATCCGGGGGCGTGAACCGGGCGTGCCGGGCGTGCTGGCCCTGAACTCCGAAAGGAGCATTGCCCGGATGGATCTGCCGGTCTCGGTCGAGATCTACTCTCCTTCGAACATTGTGGATGTCGCCGTCTTTGCGACGGATTCCGAGGAACCCACACCCGCGCCGGGACCGGGAGCCGGGCGTCGGGGTGCGCGGCCTGCGGGGGATGGGCCGGAGCCGAAGTCGCTCGGTGTGGCGAGCGGTGCGTTGGACGGTGACGAGTTGCTGGACGGCACCGAGTCCGGTGAAAGCTTGTTGAGCGTCGAGGGCGAGCCCCTGGACGTGCTGGTGCGGCGCCGCATCGAAGGTTTGGTGTCGGCGATGGGATCGGCGGAAATGGAAGTGGAGGGCAATCTTCTTCCGCCACCATCGGTGCTGCCGACAACGCCGGAGGTTTTGCGCGAAATCCTGGTGTTCCTGAACGGGCCGGACCGCGCGTTTGAGATCCTGGGTGAACATGAGGCGGTGGGGGATCGCCCCCGATCGCCTGCCTCATTGATCCGTGAGTTTGACGACTTGCAGGTGGACTTCCTTTCGGTTTCGGGGCTTGGGGAATTGACGCTTGAGGTCTTTGGCACGGACCCGGCACACGGCGTTGTCCGCACGTTGGCGGAGGACGACGGCAATGGGATCTACACCTTGAAGCCCGGTCAGGTTCCCATCCGGGTTACCCACACCCAGTCCGTGGCGGATGAGGTCTGGTTGCGCGATGAGGGCCCAATAACCTTCCGTGTTTCCGGCGGATCATTGGGAGAGCCGGTGGTCCGGACGATCATGGCGGACGTTGCCGAGCTTACGGCCGGAGGCATTGAGATCTTCTATACGGATCCCGCGAACTCCGATCGCAACGTCTTCGCCGTCGGCTTCCTTGCGGACGGTGGTTTCCTCAGTTCAGGCGACGGACGCTTTGCCAATGACACGGCCACTTCCGAGTCGGGCTTGATGCGTTCGTTCTTCCTGAATGGGGGCGGCGCCCCGGAAGACAGCGGGGAAGGGGACTTCCTGCACGTGTCGGCCCACGGCTCGCCGTCTGGCGGGATCTTTGATCACGCGGGCAACCTGATCCTGCTACCTTCGGGCCCGGGTGGAATCTCCGGACCTGACCGGTGGAATGCGGACGTGGAGTGGGTTTCCCTGGGTTCGTGCAACAGCTTGAACGATACCGGCGGCAGCGTTGCGTGGCAGGCGGTGATGCGGAGCGAGCCCCATGCGGTCCATGCCGTCCTGGGATTCTATCGGACGGTGCCTGCGGACCTGCGCGCTCCTTACCGGGACTTCATTGAACGGGTGAATCGCGGCGAGACGGTCCTGGACGCGTACGAGCAAGCCATGGCCGCGAACCCAGGCGGTCCGTTGCCTTTTGCGATCCTTTATCGCCCTGAGAACGAGTTTGAGACGTTGCTGAACCCCAAGCAGGACCCGTCGCCGGGCGGCATTGTATTCCACAGCTTCAATGATGTGCTCGCGCCCTGCGGCCGAGCGGAGCCCTCCGTCCTGACGAATGGGGTCGGGCGCACCCGCGATGGACTGGGTGTGGTGACGTTCGGGTGGGACGAGGTCGTGACACCGTCGGAAGCGGTTCCCGCGGTGCGGGAAATGGTGGAGCTCCAGCCGCCGACGGAGGGCGTGGACGGGGCCCGCGGGGAAATCGAGCGGGCCGATGGATTCACGACGATGCGCTGGGCGGGACGAGCAAATCGGCGCGTCCGAAGCACCTTGGATGAAACAGCCGCTGAAGCGCATGCGCTTGGATTCCTGCGGACGCACTGGCCGGAGATGTCCGCACGTCTCGGCAAGCGGCGGCTGGGAATTCAACGGGCGGGATATTCGGATGTTTCGGGAGCCGGCGACACATGGGTGCAGGGGTTCAACTTCGACTTCACATTGCGCGATGAAGGCGTTCCGGTCTGGGGTGATCGATGGAGTGCCCGGATCGTGGGTGACCGGCTTGCGTCGGTGACCTGGCGATTGCATGTGCCGAAAGCGGGAACGGCGCCGGTGGAACGTCTCCGGCCGATGGCCGCAGTGGACGCGCTGGATGCGGCGTCAGCTGAGATCCGCCAACGGTTGGGAATCCGCGACGGCTACCTCGTGAACTCGATGGAGCTGCACTATGTGCCGAAGGAGGAGTTGGACGCCGGCACGATCGAGGGTGGGACCCACCTCCTGGCGTGGCGGGTGGTGGTCAGTCAATCGTTGGATCCATCCCGGGGATGGTATCGAGGCTGGTTGGACCCCAGGACGGGCCGACTGCTGGGCCTCCGTTCACACGTCCTCACCGGGAACCGGGAATAACCCATGCAAACCTTCCAATCCATGATTCGACTGATGAAGGCGCTGACGCTCGGGTTTGTCCTGGGGCATCTGGCCGGGGCTGGGGCTCTTGTTGCGGCGGAGTTGCCGTTGACCACGCTGGAATATCTCGTGACCGGGCAGGAACTGCGGGTGTCGCCGGCGGCGGTCTCGGTGCCAAAGGGCATCGCGGGATCGATCAACGCCGAGTTGTTCGGGGTGGGCCCGGCGGATTCGATCCGGGTGAACACACTGATCGAGGCGACGCTCCGCGGGCCGACGGGTCCGGCGCAACGGGTGCTGGGTGCGGTGGGACAGCCGCTGTTGCTGCCGCCGTTGAGCGTGGTGGGTGATTACCAGTTGGATGGCATCCGGCTGGCGCGTGTGGAGGGCACGAATCTCGTGACCGTCCTGGAGGGCAATCCGTCGAGCGTGCCGATCCGGGTGTTCGACGAGGTGCTGGTGTCGCGGGTGACCTCGCGGCCTCTGACGTCGGCGGAGATCGACGAGAAGGGGATCTTCATCGATGAGTCGAACTTTCGGGCGGTGGAGTTCGAGGTGGGGTTCGTGCTGGATGGGAAGACGATTCCGGTGCGGTTCCCGGTGGTGACGCCGCGGTTCCAGGAGAAGTCGGAGATCATTCCAGCGGCGGAGTTGCTGGAGCGGGGAGTGCTGGCGGACCAGATCAACCAGGAGTTGATGACCCGCGCCGTGCTCCCGCCGGAGTTGGAGACCGCGCGGCTGAACATCCAGGTGCAGCCGGTGAACTTCCAGTTGGTGGACGGCGACGGAAACGACGTGGGGCTCCAGATCCCGCCGATCCCGGCGTTGATGGTGATCCCGGGGAACATCGGGTTCCTGAACCAGTTCTTCAGCGT
>JAIXZE010000212.1 GCA_027489875.1 Verrucomicrobiales bacterium | reverse complement strand
GCACGTAGATCAGCGGAAGACAATGGGGCCGGGAAGACGAAGGATAATGGGGTCGCGTCTTTACATTTTACATTTCGCCCCACACCAAGCACTTCACGACACCCAGTTGTACATTTTTAAGACGCGCCCCCCATGCCTCCCTATGAACAACTACGTCAGTATCAGAACCGAGGGAACAGATCCCATCGTGGGATGTTTTTGCACAACTTGCGGAGTCATCTACGAAATCGCGCATCCAGTGGACCGCATCTGGAGCAGTGACGTTCGGAGGCCTGACATCGGGTGGTCAAAAACATTTAACCCCGGCCCAAAGAATCCGAATCGATGGTTCGCCAAGGCAGTGCATGAGTCCCTCGAAAGACTTGAATGCGAATATGACGCGTTTGTTTGCGTGAATAATCGTGGCGAAACCACAGATCGCTTGGTGGCCGCCAGATGTCGGATCGAGCTGTGTGAGCTGATTGACCACAAATCACCGCGGAAGGCACAAGCAGCAGTGGAGTATTTGACGAAGCACCAGCCACGCATGGCGAACGGATTACTCATTTTGGGAGACCTGCTCATTCGGGAAGACATCTGGGAACAGTTGCCCTTCAAGCGCCAGTTTACCAAACGGGTGAAGCCCATCTTGCTTACTCCCCAGGCGTCCGGAGGGATCCCCAAGAAACGAGCGACCAAACCCAAGACCAATCTGGTGAAAGAATGCCAGCGACTGGGCATCGCCCTGGGCCGAAGCTCCACAGAAGACAAATGGTGCGTGCGACATCTGTTGGCCGGCTCGCCTGCGAGGAGGTTCTTCGCGCTGTTGGGTAAGGCCAAGAGGCAGTTCACCTACCGCGACCGGTCTTCCGGACCGGCCTATCCGTTTCGGGGTTTCCTGCGGCCCGGCGATTCGGGGTTTGCGGGCCGCGCGCTGGCGGACTTCATGACGAAGGATTCCACCCCACCGCCCGGTCGGATGGTAATCATCGGCACCAACCCAACCGGGGATGCGCTGACGCTTAACACATCTTCGGCGACTGGTGAGGTTTACTGGTTTGAGCACGACCGCGGTGAACATATCTTGCTAGAGGAACAGTTGGCCGACTTCCTCGCCAAGTGCCGGCTCACCGAACAGAAATGACCTTCCCGCTGTAGGCCTTGAACGCAACAGGCAAAGGATCTGAGCGATGAACCCACGTTCTCTAAGGGTAATTTGACAGATAGGAGAGGACAACGGGGTCGAGTTCTTAGATTCTAGATTTCGCCACCCGCCACGCGTTCAACACCACCGAACGATTCCAGCTGCCTGCTCAGGAAGGCGCGATCGCCGGACAATGCCGCGAGCTCCATCGCCCGGACCCGATGTCGACGCCACCACCATTCCATGATCGCGCCGGGCGCAATGAACTTGAAAACCGCAGTTGTTTTGGTCGCGGATTTCACGGATGGACGAGACTGGAATGGATGTTCTTAGCGCGGTTGAGCCCTCACCTCGCAGGTGTGTGGCAATGCAAAGCCAAGTCCCTGCTTATCCGTGCTATCGGCGAAATCCGTGGTTCCAACTGCCGATCCCAGGATGGATCGGAATCGGGATCGGGATCCTTCCCCAGCGCCGGAGGCGCGTCAGACGATAGACCCAGGCGTCAGCCCGGGTTTCCCCGGCCCACAGGCCGGAGCCCCAGCGGGACGGCAAAATCCCTGAAGCTCCCCGCCACCCGCTTCCCCTTTGAGGCTTCGCGGCTTCGCGGCTTTTCCGGTCCCGTCCTTCCGTGAAGGGGAAAGGCCGAGCAAGCCGCCAAGCCTCAAAGCCGCAAAGCGGAGGGCAATGGGGTCGCATCCTTATAGACAGGGCTCCATTTCTTCCCGTGGGCCCGTCCGTTCGGTATCGATCCAGGACAGATCCATCTGCATTTGGGCAGCCTACTGGTCCTGTCCGGCTTCCCCTCCCCCTACTCCCTTTTCAGTCGCTGGAAGCGGATCGATGAGGGGACGTCTTTCTTGCAGGGCTTGGTCCATCGACTCACCCGCCCACGCAGGGCGATGCCCCGGAGGTCCGCGCCCCGCTGGCGTCGTCCCGGCTACTCCCGGCGGCGGTTGCGCCACCACACGCTGCCCACCGCGCCCAACACGACCAACCCGGCCGCGTAGGTCGAGGTTTCGGGCACTGCGGAAAAAGCCGTCGTCCCCGCCAGGTCCACCAGGAACGCCTCAGTCCCGAGGCTGCTCGTGCCATAGCCGATAACGTAGCGTCCGTCGGCCGAAATCCCGCGAGCCTCAGTGAGCGCCGACCACCCGCTGACATCCACGGAAGCGGCCAGCAGCAGGCCGAGGAGGGAGGTCATCCCGCCGCCGCTCGTCCACACGAACGCCTCGTTGCCGCTGGCGCCAGTGCCACTGCCCACCACCGTCGAGCCATCGCCCGAGACGCCGTAGGCAGTGCTGTTGAAATCGCCGCCGGCCAGGTCGCCCAGACCCACCATGCCACCGCCGCTCGTCCACCGGAACGCCTCGAAGCCGCTGGCGCCAGTGCCACTGCCCACCACCGTCGAGCCATCGCCCGAGACGCCGTAGGCAAGGCTGGCGAAACCACCGCCGGCCAGGTCGCCCAGACCCACCATGCCCCCGCCGCTCGTCCACCGGGACGCCTCGGAGCCGCTGGCGCTAATGCCACTGCCCACCACCGTCGAGCCATCGCCCGAGACGCCGTAGGCAAGGCTGGAGAAACCGCCGTCGGCCAGGTCGCCCAGACCCACCATGCCCCCGCCGCTCGTCCACCGGAACGCCTCTTGGCCGCTGGCGCCAGTGCCGAAGCCCACCACCGTCGAGCCATCGCCCGAGACGCCGTTGGCAGTGCTGGAGAAACGGCCGCCGGCCAGGTCGCCCAGACCCACCATGCCCCCGCCGCTCGTCCACCGGAACGCCTCGAAGCCGCTGGCGCTTCTG
>JAIXZE010000356.1 GCA_027489875.1 Verrucomicrobiales bacterium | reverse complement strand
CCCTTCGTCTGCCACATACAGGATATCCGCGGCAGTGACCTGGCACGCAGGGATCGCCAGCATCAGGACGAGGGAGGGAACAATGGCTTTTTGTAGGTTTTGCATGAGCTTTGGGATTTTTGGGGTGGCTCGTTCAGGGATAACGACTCCTGATTACTTTCTGAACATTACTTTGCAACCCTGAAGTCCGTTCAGATAGTCCTGTCACAAGTCCGTCATCGTCCCTTCACGCCTGGAAACACAGTGGCCGCGTTGAAATCCCTGTCCCCATCCCTGTCCTTCGGGTCCCTCGCCTCCGATCCCGAGCGCGCCCGTCACGTCTTCGCAGAACTCCAGCACCATCCCGACTCCGCCGCCTTCCTCGCCGCCATCCCCCGACCGTCCGCGGAGGCCCTCGTCCGCGTCGCCGGCGGCTCCCGGGACCTTGCCACCCGCATGCTTCGCGAACCCGCCTGGGTTCCTGTCTGTTTCGCCCCTGCCGCACTTTCATATCCGCGCCGGTTCGAAAGCTTCCGCCTGGAAGCCGCCTCCTTCCTCGATGACGCCATCCACCGCGCCGATCACGCCGCCGCCCTCCGCAGCCTCCGACGTTTCCGCGATCGGGAATCCCTGCGCATCGCCGCCCGCGACCTGTCCGGATTCGCCGACGTTGAAACCCTCACCCGCGAACTCTCCGATCTTGCCGATGTCTGCCTCGCCGGGGTGCTCCGGATCGTCCGCGCCCAACTCGCCTCGCGCATGGGCGAACCCTGGCATCAAGGACCCGATGGACGCTGGATCCCCACGCCCTTCTGCGTGCTTGGCCTCGGCAAACTCGGCGGCCAGGAATTGAACTACAGCTCCGACGTCGACCTGCTCTTCGTCTACGGCGACGAAGGTCACGTCTTCCGTTCTCCGCCGACACCTCGAACCACGCCTCCATCGGGAGGCGTCGCCAGCCACGCCTTCTTCCGCCGCCTCGCCGAAGCCTTCACCACCGAAGTCGCCCAGGCTTCGCCCGACGGTCAACTCTACCGTGTCGACCTCCGCCTGCGGCCCGAGGGCGATGCCGGCCCGCTCGCCCGCTCCCTCGACGCTTACGAATCCTATTACTCCGAGTGGGGCCAGACCTGGGAGCGCCTCATGCTCCTCAAGGCCCGACCCATCGCGGGCGACCGCCAGCTCGGTGCCGAATTCCTGGAAACCATCCAGGCCTTCCGTCACCCAAGATCCCTTTCCGAAGGCCTCCTCGACGAAATCGCCGCCACCAAGACACGCCTCGAAACCGAGGCCATCCAGGGCGATGCCGAACGGGATGTGAAACGCGGCCGCGGCGGCATCCGGGAGATCGAGTTCATCACCCAATCACTGCAACTCCTCAACGCTGGCCGCCAACCCTTCCTTCAGGGAGGCTCCACCCTTCCTTCCCTCGCCAAGCTCGCCGAGTACTGCCTCCTTTCCACCAGCGAAGCGGCCCAACTCGCCGAAAGCTACCGGTTCTGGCGCGACGTCGAACACCGCCTCCAGATGGAGGACAACCTCCAGACCCACACGATTCCCACAGACAGTCCATCCCTCGCACGGATCGCGCACCTCATGGGCTGCGGCTCCGTCACCGACTTCGAATCCAGGCGCACCCTCCACGCCTCCCGCGTCCGTGCCATCTACGACAAGTTCCTGGGAACACGCACCCCGGCCGACACGACCCCTCAAATCCCCCCCACCGCTCGAACCCACGAATCCGATTGGCTTCGGCTCCTCACACGTCACGGATTCCGCGATCCAGCCGACGGCTTCCGCCAGGTGCGCGAGTTCATTGAGGGCCCAGGTTGGTCCCATGTCTCTCGACGGACCGGAGAGCTCGGCCGGGCCCTTCTTCCCCATTTCCTTTCGGTCTGCCCAGGCAGCCCCTTCCCACGCCCGTCCACCAGCCGCATCCACGGCGTCCTCTCCGACCCAGACCGCGTCCTTACCCGACTCGACCGTTTCATCCAGGCCTACGGCAACCGTTCCACCCTCTACGAGGCGTGGTCCGCAACGCCGCCGTTCTTCGAGTTGCTCCTGTGGCTCTTCGACCGATCCGAGGCTCTCGGAGAGGTCGCCATCCGCACGCCCGACCTCGTCGAGGAAATCGTCCAGGGCGCACACCTCCGCCGACTTCGCTCCGCCGATGAAACCCTCGCGGACCTGCGGCATGGCCGCACCGACACCGATCAGACCTTGTGGCTCCGACGCTACCAACAGGCCGAGCAACTGCGCATCGGCCTGCGCAGCCTCCTGGATCTCGCCGATACGCAACAGACCCATGCCGAACTGACAACCCTGGCCGATGCCTCCATCCGCTATGCCCTGGAAATCATCCAGCACCGGCACCGCCTGAAATCAGCCCCGTTCGCTGTCATTGGCCTCGGGAGACTCGGTGGCGCCGAACTCACCTTCGGCTCCGACCTCGACCTGCTCTTCGTCACCCAGGACCGGCAACGGGACCTTCCCCGGATCATCCGTTACGCCACCGAGTTCATCGCCCTCCTCTCCGCCTCCACCGAGATCGGGTCCGCCTATGACATCGACAACCGACTCCGTCCGGACGGTGAAAAGGGACTGCTCGTAAACACCGTCGCCGCGCATGCGGATTATTACCGCCGCCGTGCCCGACTCTGGGAAATCCAGGCGCTCCTCCGCGCTCGCCCGATCGCAGGCGACGCCACCGCCGCCTCCCGTTTCATGGCGCTCCCAGCCACCCTCGGCGGCTTCAACCATCCACAGCCTGACCTCGCCGCCTGGACGCCCAACTGGGAGTCCGCTGTCGACGCCATGCGCCAACGCATCCATCGGGAACGCACCACGCCGGGGACCGAGGACCTCGCCTTCAAGACCGGTGAGGGCGGCATCATCGCCGCAGAATTCCTCGCCCAGAGATGGTGCCTCGCCGACGGTCACCCGGAACCCAACACCCGGACCGCATTGGCCCGCGGAATCGCTGCCGGCCGACTCGACACGAACCATGGCGCTGCCCTCCTTCAGTCCTTCGACCAACTCCGCCGCATCGAACTCATCCTGCGGCGATGGAGTTGTCAGCCCGAGTCACTCCTCCCCTCAGATCCCGCCGCCCTCGAACGCGTCGCCATCCGCTGTGGACTGAAATCCGGCTCCGATCTCCTCGCCACCGTCCGTCAGGCCCGCGCCATCATCCAGCGGACCTCCTCCCCCACGTAGCCGGCGAGGTCACGAGGCGGGGCCGGGGAAGTTCCCAGTTCCCAGCCTCCAGTTCCCAGAACTCCGTGTGAAGGCTGGAGCGTACCATGCCCGTGCCCCGAAGGGGCAACCGGTGAAAGCCAATACGGGGTGGAACCCCGGGGACCACGCCAAACAACGTACTCTGTGCCCTGAAAGGGCACACGAGACAGGGTGCGTGTGGTCACCGTCCGCCCCGTTGGGGCGAGGTGTCATGGGGCGGGGTGACCCAGGGTTCCGCTCCGCTCCACCCCGGGCTGTCGCCGTCCGCCGCGTTGCGGCGAGGACGGGCGCGGGATGCATCTTCGAAGGCACAACCGCGTTGCGGTTGGATCAACATCCACCGGAATTCCCAGGGTTGTCCTCGTTCCTCGGACCAACCCTGGGCTACAAGCCTCAACGCCCTTGGCGTTGCAAACACCGCCTCGCGGCTCCGCCCTTCAAACTTGGCTTCTTCCCCGTTGAAGGCCGGGTGCCCCCACCCGGCGCTGTGCACGACCCGCCACGTGAGGGCACGTAGCCTTCACCCGGCCATTCCCAATCTGAACGCCGGGTGCGCCTCACCCGGCGCTGTCTACGACCCGCCACGCGAGGGCACGCGGCCTACACCGGGCCATTCACAATCTGAAGGCCGGGTGCCCCCACCCGGCGCTGCGCACGACCCGCCACGCGAGGGCACGTGGCCTTCACCCGGCCATTCCCAATCTGAAGGCCGGGTGCCCCCACCCGGCGCAACCCACGTGCTTCAAACTTGAAACTCGCCCTGCATCCCTCACCCCCCCACTTCCGCCCGGGCTTCCGCGGCCAGCGCCGTCGACAGGTACCGTTCGCCGGTCGAGCACCCGATCGTCACGATGGTCTTCCCCTTGTTCTCGGGACGCTTCGCCACCTGGATCGCCGCCCACACGTTCGCCCCGGTCGAAATGCCCCCCAGGATTCCCTCTTCCTTCGCCAGTCGCCGCGCGATCGCGAACGCATCGTCATTACTCACCACGACAGCCTCCGCAATCTGCGTCTCACCCGACGCCGACTTCAGATGCAGGTTCCGCGGCACAAAACCCGCGCCCGTGCCCTGGATCTTGTGCGGCCCCGGCTTCACCGTCTGCCCCGCCAGGGTCTGCGAGATCACCGGCGAATCCGCCGGCTCCACCGCGATCGCCTGGAACGACGGCTTCCGCGCGTGCAACACCTCGTAACAGCCCGTGATCGTTCCGCCCGTGCCCACGGCCGCCACCAGGATGTCGACCGCTCCGTCCGTATCCGACCAGATCTCCTCGGCCGTCGTGCGGCGGTGGATGTCCGGATTCGCGGGGTTCTCGAACTGCTGCGGAATCCAGGAATTGGGCGTCTCCCGGGCCAATTGCTCCGCCCGGCTGATCGCCCCACGCATGCCCTCCGAACCCGGCGTCAACACCAGCTTCGCACCCAGCAACGCCAGCAGCGTCCGACGCTCCAGCGACATCGTCTCCGGCATCGTCAGGATCAGCTTGTACCCCTTCGCCGCCGCCACGAACGCGAGCGCGATGCCCGTGTTGCCCGATGTCGGTTCAATGATCGTCGTGTCCGGCTTCAACACCCCGCTCTTCTCCGCCGCGTCGATCATGTTCATCCCGATCCGGTCCTTCACCGAACCCAGCGGATTGAAGAACTCGCACTTCAACAGCACCGACGTGGACGGATCCACACCGAAGGATGCCGGGATACGGTTGAGTCGGACCAGCGGGGTGTGCCCCACGGTCTCCACGATATTGTTGTAGATGCGGCCCATGGCTCAAAAAGCGTTGCGTTCTGTGTCTATGATTGCCGTAACGCTGCGGAACCCAATGCCACGACGCAAGCACCCAGATTTCCGCTCTGCTCGTGGGGCGCATCTTGACACTGCCCCCGCATGGAACGGGGTGGCGACGTCCTCGTCGCCGTTCCAAAGCCATTTCCAAGGCGATGAGGACATCGCCGCCCCGAATCCCTTCCGAAAGGGGGCAGTGTCAAGATGCGCCCCTGCTCGTGCCCCGAAGGGGCAACCGGTGAAAGGTGGAACCCCGGGGACCACGCCACACAATATCCTCTCTGCCCTGAAGAGGCACAGGGAACAGGATGGCTGTGGTCACCGTTCGCCCCGTTTGGGCGAGATGTCGTGCGGTGAGGCGACCCAGGGTTCCGCCCCACCCCACGATTCGCCGGTTGCATCCTCCACAGGCTCAAAGCCACATTCCGAAAGCACGCAGGCCGGCGACATCCCCCCATGAGCCTCCGCAGCAAACCGGAAGACGACACGCTGCTCACCAGCCCCACCCTCCTGGAGCGGCTTCGCGTCATGGACGATTCCGATGCCTGGCGCGAATTCCTCGTCCGCTACGAAAAGATGATCAAGGGCATGGCCCGCGCCCGCGGCCTGTCTGCGGAAGACTCCGAGGACATCGCCCAGGAAGTCTTCCGACGCGTCGCCGAGTCCATCCACACCTTCGAGCACCAGAACCAGCAAGGTGCCTTCCGCAGTTGGCTCAGCCAGCTCGCCCGTTGGCGCGTCGGCGATCTCCAGCGCCAGCTCCGCCGCAACCCCACTGTCCCCATCCCCACCCCGGATCCCGAGGAAGAGACCGACCCCATCGATCAACCGGACGAATCGGATCCTGTCGCCGAGCTCGAAGCCGCCACGCGCGAGGAACTCGTCCGCGCCGCCCTGCGCAGACTCCAGAAACGGGTGAAACCCGCCAGCATCCAGGCCTTTGAACTCCTCGTCATCGAGGGCCTCCCCATCTTCAAGGTCGCCTCCATGCTCCAGATGAGCCCCGGCACCCTCTACGTCACCAAGTTCCGCGTCGCCCGCCAACTCCGCGACGAACTCGCCCTCCTCCGCAAGGAACTGGAGTAAACCACCGGGGGAAGTTTGAAGCCGGGCGTGTCACGTGCCGCGTGCCCCCCACCGGAACCCTGCGCAAGTTGTCCGGGCGTGGACCGTCCCGACCAGGAAGCTGGGTCCGAGGCGGGCCCCCTGATTTGCATCCGGACGTCGCATATGCGACGTCCGGATGCAAAAACCGCCGAAACGACGATGGAACGGGCCGTCATTTGCAAATTCGTGT
>JAIXZE010000087.1 GCA_027489875.1 Verrucomicrobiales bacterium | reverse complement strand
TTCATCGCACCTTCCATCCCGCATCGAGATTCGTCCGGAACAGCTCCGGCGACATCGGCGTGTTGGTAACAACCGCGGAAAACTCGTTCCGGAGCCGCGAACCGTCCACGAAAGTCAGGTCCGTCCCCTTCAGTCCCCCGCCCACTTCGTCCAACTCCACCGCCAACGCGGGCATCATGCGACGCGCGGAAGCTTCGCGCGGTTTGAGGTCCAGTCGGACAATGCCTGCGTTGGTCGACAAACCCGTCACTTCGAACCGTTTCGCGAAGGCTTCCGGATCCCGCGGAAAGCCCGCATCCAGCAACGCCAGCATGTCGTTGACCGGCGCGCCCGCGGACGAACCCAACGACACCCGTTCCGCGCGCTTCAACCGGGGCGTCAGCACCGTCAGCAAATCCCCGCTCCGGAGCGCGATCGACTGCGGCGGATCCCCCAGTTCCCATCGGAACGAGTTCGGTGCCGCGAACCACACCTTCCCCGTCGATACCAGCGGCTGCGTCAGCGCCTTCAGATGGCGCGTCTGCGTGACGGCCGCCTGCCATGTGACGAGGTTCGTGGCGGATGCGAGCCAGCGCGACACCCACGCCTCCTCGGCGGGTCCCGCCGGCACCCGGTGCACCAAACACAACGCGGCCAGAACACCGGCCCACATCCATTTCATGCGCCAACTCGGACCACCGGCACCGGCAGGCCCTTCACACAAGTTTTGGCTGCAGGGCCCCATCGGTAGGCCGGGTGTCCTCATCCGGCGAGAGTCGGTTCCATTCACACGCCCTCCTCCGGCCACACCGGCACGAAATGATACCACTGGTCCGGGTGCCGCCGGACGATGGGCTCGAACTCCCGGAGCACGCGCCCGGTCAACGCCACCCGCTCCTCACGGCTCCCGAGCGCCCGACGGTCATACTCCACGATCGGCAGGGCATGCGCCCGGTAGCACTCGCCATCGCGCACCACGAACACCGGCAGGATGACCGCTCCCGTGGCACGTGCCAGTTCGGCCGCAGCGGGACTGGCCAGGATCCGGCGTCCCAGAAACTCCACCTCCACGCCATGGCCCGCCGGGGGACGATCCACCAGCAATGCCACCACACCACCCGCCTGCAACCGTTGGATGACCCCGACGAACGCGAACGGATCCGCGCCAACGACCAACGTATCGACGCCCAAACGCGCACGCGCCTGGGCCCGCATGCCGGTCAACTGCCCCCCGGGCTCCGGCGCGGTCAGCACCAAGGGCCGCACGCCGAACCGGGTCAAAACCGTGCTGCCTGCCTCCCAGTTCCCCAGATGGACGGTGACCAGCAGGACGCCGCGTCCGCTGCCGATGGCCGCGTGGAAGGCTTCCCATCCGCCCGCGGTCTCCACTTCGCCGCCCGCCATGGCCCCCGCCTCCTGTCGCCAGAGGTCCACCAGTTTCGCGGCGAAGTTCCGCAGGTTCACCGCGGCCAACTTCCGCGCGCGCTCCGAGTCCCCGTCCACCACCGGCAACAGGTTCGCCGCAACCGTGGCCAACCGTCCGGGACGCACCAAGCCATACACCCACGCCACGGCCATCGCGACCGCCACCAGTCCCTGCCGCGGAACCCAACGCGCCACCGCGCAGGCCGCACGCCATCCTCCCGCGCCATACATCTGCGAGGCCCCGGACGTGCCGGCCGGTTCCGCACCGCGATGCACCCAGCGCCACCAACCCGGCAACAGCCCCAACGAAACACCCAGCACGCACACCACGCCGCCCGCGCACACCAGGTCGAGACTCGCGAGCCCGGCGTTGCTGCTCCACGCCAGCGACCCAAACCCCGCGATGTTGGCACCGGCGCACAACACCAACGCCACGCCGGTCGTGCGCCACATCGCCCGCCACATTCCACCCGCCCGACGCATCGCCAACTGCACGTGGATCGTTGAATCCACCGACGTCCCCAGCAACAGCGGCAGCGCCACCAGGTTCATGAGGTTCCATTGCGCCCCCAGCAGCCGCATCACGCCCAGCAGCACCGCGAAGCTCAACGCCAGCGCCGCCACCGACAGGACCACCTCGCTCCACCGCCGGAACGCCAGCCACAGGCATCCCACCAACACTCCGGTGATCCCCACCATCAACCACGCCACGCGCACGCCCACCCGCGCCACCAGATCCGGTCCCAGCCGATCCCACCCCGTCACCAACACGCCTTCCGGCAAACCCTCGAAACGCCCGGCTGCCCCTGCCGAAGTCACCGTCCCCAGCCCCAGCCACCCACCCGAGGACGTCCGCGACGACGCCAACCCGGACAGCCACCGCGCGCTCTCCGTGTCCGGCCACAAGGGCACCACCCCCTGCTGCAACCATCCGTTCCACACCGCGCCGATACGTTCCGCCAACGCCACCGAGGAAGCGTTGAAGCCTCCCGCGGTCACCGCCGCGATCGCCTGCGGCAACCCGGCGACCACTGGTTTCAGGATCGATGCATTCGTCGCCCCGAACGCCGGGCGTGGCCAGAAGGCCGTTGGCCATTGAACCGCCGTGACCCGTCCGGCTTGCTGCTCCCGTTCCAACACCGGACGCGCCGCGTCCATCTGCTCGGCCACCGCATCCGCCGTGGTCCCACGAAACAACAGCCACGTGGTTCGACCATCCTGCCCCATCTCGCGCTGCAACGCCTCCATCGCGGCATAGGCGGCACTGTTCCGCGGACGGAGCGGGGCCGCGCCCCGTTCGATCGGCGGCAATCCGCCGAACCCCAGAATCCCAACACAGACCGCAGCCACGACCACCGTCAGCCACAGGCCCCCGGCGGTCGCCGACGAACGTTCCACCGGAACCGCCGTTGCGCCCCCGCCCGTCAGCGTCTCCGTGCCGGTTGCCGGCGTTCCCGCCAACACCCGCGGCAGGAACCACCCCACCATCACCGCCGCACCGATCCCCAATCCCATTGCCGTCAGCACCCCCAGTTCCGCCAATCCCGGAAGTCCCGCCAGCCCCAACGACAGGAACGTTCCCGCCGTCGTCACGGCCGACCATCCAATCCCCGGCATCACCCGTTGCCGCAATGCCGCCAGTGAAAGCTCCGGATGCGCCCGGTATTCCTGGAACCCCACCAACCCGTAATCCACCACCAAGCCCATCATCACCGCGGCGAAACCACAGCTGATCACGTTCAGCGTGCCCAACACCAACCCGCCCGCTGCGAGGGTCAGCACCAGCGTTCCCAGCAATGCCGTCACCAGCAACCGCAGTGGCCGGAACGACCGATGCGCCGCCCAGAACAACAACCCGATCATCAACACCGTCGACGCCACCGACGTCTGCAGGTCGCGCTCCATCCCGTTCGCCACCTCCGTCAGGAATGCCGGTCCGCCTGTGTAGGCCACCTGCACACCGACCGCACCCGCCGCCGCCGTCGCGATCGCCACCTGCGCCTTCACGCGTTCCAGCCAACCGGTCGCTTCCCGGTACGACATCCGCGGCTTCGTCGGTTCCACCATCACCATCCGGAAGGTCCCCGACGCATTGCCGAACCCGTCCTTCCCACCCGGCGCACCGGCCCCGCCGCCCGCCGCATCCAACCCGGGCACCTCCAGCAATCCCAGCGGGTCGTAACCCGCCCGCGCGATCTCCACCGGGTCCAGCGAGGTCGCCAACCGCTCCCGCGCCTCCGCGACGGATTCCGCCACGCGCTCCGGCCGCAGCCTCTCGCCCAGCGCGCGCAGTTTCTCCGGCGATTGCTGCAACCACAGCCACGCCACGTTCTCCGCCAGATCTTCCTCGAAGGACACGCGCCACCGCGCGCTCCGGACGTCATTTGTCAGGCCGCGCAACCCCAGGGCAACGGCTTCCGCCGCACGCATCGACGACTCCGCGGACCCCGACCGCACCGTCACCACCAATTCGCGCCCACCCGCGAAATGTTCCTGGTGCAATCGCAAGCCCGCCACGGACGCCACCTCCTGCGGCAACAGGCTCAACGGCTCCGCATCGAACCGGAGCCTCAGGAAGCCGACCAGCACCACGCCACACAACACGGCGATCGCCCAGCCCCGGATCATGGGGTCACACCCTCCAGTCGTTCTCCACGCCGAACATCCTCGATCACCCAGGATCCATCCGGCTGCACCTCGCGACGCCATCGGGAATCCCCCGTCGCAGACGGCGGCACGCGATCGATCTGAAACCACAACACCCGACCCGGCCCGACACCGCGTCCGCGGTACGCCCCTCGACGCAGCGAGGAACCCACCTCCCATTGACGACCATCCGACCGTGCCGTCACCACGGGAACGCCCTGCTTGCTGAACTGCACGAAGCGCGCGCCGGCCTCCGTGCGCGCCACCATCAGTTCACCCACCAGTTCCGGTCCGCCCGATTCCGGACGCCACACCGCCGGCACCGTCTGCACCGTCCATCCCGGCGCTCCAAGATCCCATGCCGGCATCGGCGGCACCGTGCGGCAACCGGTCAGGCCCGACACCACCGCCACAACCCCCATGAATCGGACGATCAGAGCCTTCATGCAGCCGGAGCGAAAGATACCCGGGGCACCAACGGAAACCGCGCCTGCAAACGGACCAGCAGGAAGAACAGCTTCATGCGGCAACGCAGCTTCCATCCGCCCTCCAGTTCGCCCGCCAGCACGGCGTTCACCGCCGCCGCCAGATCCCACTTCGCCCGCGGTTCCAGGAACAACTCCATGAATGGCGTCGTGTAAAACCCATCCACCATCTCCTGATAGATCGTCATCGCCGTCTGCACACGCGAGGCATACGCCGCAAACTCCGCGCTTCCATCCGTTCCCGCTTTCAACGCCGTCTGCACCGCCGCCACCGCCGCCCGCGCGGAGTACATCGCGAGGAACACGCCGCTCGAAAAAATCGGGTCAATGAATCCTGCCGCATCGCCCACCCGCACGCAGCGGGGACTCCACAGCTTCGAATTCCGATAACTGAAATCGCTCGTCACATGCACCGGCGAAACCCGACGCGCCTTCGCCAAGCGCTCACGCACGGGCGGAGAGGCCTGGATGCGCCCGTCGAGGAATGCCTCTGCCGTCTGCCCGGCCCGCGAGAAGTCATCCCGTTCCACGATGGCCCCGACGCTGACCTTGCCCGTGCCATCGGCATCCAACCGCAGCGGGATCATCCAGAACCAATGATGCTCCTGCCGGATGATGACCGTGTCCCCGCCCTTGGTTCCCGGATCGACCTGCACGCCGTCGTAATGCCCGAACACGGCGAGCTTCTTCAGCTTCGGGTTCATCACCCGCAACCCTTCCTGCGATCCCGTCAGATTCCCCCGCCCCGACGCATCGACGACCATCCGTGCACGACGCGTCGTCCCATCCTTCAATCGCACCGACACCCCCTCGGCGTCCGCCTCCACCCGCTCGACGTCCACGCCTTCCTCCACCTCGGCTCCCGATCCCCCCGCATGCCGCAGCAGGATCTCGTCGAAGCGCGCCCGCTCCACCTGGAAGGCCTCCGTGTGCCGCGTGAACTTGCCCGACGCGAACACGAACCCGGTGCCCTTCGATCCATTGCCGAGATGGAATTGCGCCCCGCGCTTGATGGGGAATCCCGCGTCCCGCAGCTGCGCCGTCACGCCCAGTTCATCGAAGATCGCGGCGTTGTACGGGAGCAGCGATTCGCCCACATGAAACCGCGGGAAGCGTTCCCGCTCCAACACCCGCACCGTGCGCCCGGCCCGCGCCAGCAGCGTGGCCGCACAGCTGCCCGCCGGCCCGCCTCCGATCACGATCACGTCTGTGGTGCTCACCCGCCCTTCAGGCTACAGCCTGCCCCACTCGGGAACAACCCGGGGTTTGGGCTCGCGGGCGATGCACAGGGATCTCCATCCTGCCCACCCCAAGGAACGGGGTGACGACGTCCTCGTCGCCCATTCCCAAAGCCCTTCCCACGGCGATAAGGACATCGCCTCCCCATTCAAGATCCACGGCCGGGGTGGCGACGTCCTCGTCGCCGGTCCCAAAGCCTTTCCCATGGCGATGAGGACATCGCCTCCTCGAATCCATTCCCGTTGGGGGCGGCGTCAAAATGTAGAATTTATGGACGCGACCCCATTGTCTCCTCCTCCTGCCTTAACGCTCCGGGTACGGGAGCAGTGCCGCTTCTGGATCCGCGTTCCGGAAACACCTCGTTGCAGTGTTTGCCATCATAGGTCGTCAGTCCGGTCTGAAGGTCGATATGCCCATGGCCAGAATAGCCACCCCGGATCGTCACACGGTTGTCCTGAAGCTTCAGTTCCAGGGGCCCCGGGATGCCTCCCCAGCTGTCACGTTCGAGAGGAACCCATCGTTCCTGACCCCATGGAGACGTCTTGATCAAAACCAGATGGTATTCGCAGACAAGGCTCTCCAGAGGACGCGAAGGATCCATCGTCAGTGGACGCGTGGCCGACACATCCATGAGCACCAACTTCAAGTGTGTCCCGTCTTCGAGGCGCAACTCAGCAGAGGAGTCACGGTCTATCGAAAGCGCTGCCACAAAAGCCATCAGCACGGCCATGGCCAGAAGCACCCACCTCAACTCAACACGACGCATGCAACCTCCTCCGTTCATCCGTGGCAAAGCACTCCCATGCCCCGGTCGTGGACAAGAGTGCCAACTCGCTTCGGAAGGGCTGGGCTTTATGGCAAGCCAGTGAACCGCGGCAGGAAATTAAGTCGCCGTATGGGTGTGTGTGAATGCTCATCGAACCTTCAGGGGAGGGCTTACCCCCGGCGTTTGACTCGAAAGTCGTACTCGTCCGACGCGGTCCGCGCAATGGGAGTTCCGGCAACTGCCCCCTTTTGGAAAGGATTCGGGGCGGCGATGTCCTCATCGCCATTGGGAATGGCTTTGGAACGGCGACGAGGACGTCGCCACCCCGTTGCATGCGGGGGCAGTGACAAGATGCGCCCTGCGACAAGGGCAGCCGACCGGGCTGATCGGCATTCCTCAGCGGTTCGCGGAAGGAGAACAGTTCCTATAGTTCCCCGAGCCGCTTCACCGCCCACCGCTTGTTCCATCAGGCGTTGCGGCTCCCGTTGCCGCCGCTCCCGCCCGGTTGGTCTGCGGACCCGCAGGCTTCGACAACCCATACCTCCGGGCCAACATCGCGCGGGGGTCGCCCAGACTCGCGAACAAGCTCTGCTGATCCCGTTCCCACGCCTCGAACTCTTCGCGAAGCGCCGGGAACCGCCAGATCAGGTCGTCCTCTTCGGGCCCGCCTGAATTGAGGTCATCGCGGAGGTCCGCCCCAATGCTCCAAAGAAGGAACTCGTTTCCTTCGCCCCGCCGATACCGGAGCGGTTTGCCATCCAACCAGTCCACAGGAACCTCGGAGGCAAACTCCGGCACCAGGGCATCCAAAGACTCCGGCAATCGCCCCAGCTTCGCCTCATAACGTTTGATGTCGATGGCCGCGGCGTTCACTGCCCGCTTCACTTCGACCTCAAAATAGTACGCGAGCCACAGCCCATCGTATTTCTCGACTGCTTTTCCATACAACCGGGTCCACCCACCGGTCCGGCGGCCGGACTGCACTGGATCTACCAGACTGGCAAGGGATCGCAGAGTTGCGGCCTGCTTCGCACGGCTCACCCAGTCGTCGGAATCTTGAAGCAGCCGGGCGATGGCCTGGTCTCCCCACCCAAACCGCCAGACTGGAAACACGAGCTTCTTGCCCAACTCGTCCGCTCCTTTCAACAACGCCTTGGCGACGCCCTTCCACAATGAGCCAAAGGTCGAACCCGGGGCTTCATCCGATTCGGCGTCCAGAAACCCTGACTCCAATTTCCACGCGTAGAGTCCCGCCAGATCTGCGGTCCCCCCCTCGGTCAGATTCGTCGCCCACTTCAACCGACCCGCATCCGCCACCCGCACCGCCGTTTCCAGCATCCGTCCAGGTCGCGCCGTGCGCCTCAGCGCCTCCCACTGGGCATCCGTCCAACCTCCGCGATGCGTGGCAACCGCACGCAACGACTCCGCCCGCCTCACGATCTGGGTCCACGTTGTGAGCACGCTGCTGAGGCGGTACGCCTCCAGATCCGATTCAATCACCGCGACTCCGTCCAACGCCACGATCGTTTCCTCCAGGCTCCCGCGGCGCAACCCGAGCAGGCCCGCATCGATCAGCGCATCCGCTGAAATCAGGAATGTCCTCAAAGCATCCGATGACGATTTCCCTTCGTCCTGAGCCCTCGGCGGTATGGTCTCCCGGATCGGCTTGGCCAACGCGTTCCGGATCGCCGCAAGGTCCGCAGCCCGGGCATCCAGCAATCGCGCATGGACCTCCCAGGAGTTCGTTACATCCTTTCCCCCCGACCGGCTGATCCATCGGTCGATCTGGGTCCCCAGGATCATCCGCCTCGTTCCCCGCCCCACCACGAGGGGCGGGTCGGCCGCTACCACGGGAGACAAATTCGCCGCCGCCAGCTTCAGCGCCGGAAAGCCATTCGATTCACCGGTCACCACCGGAACTGCCATCCGCTCCCGCGTCAGCCCTTCCTGCCGCGCGGTCTCCGCCGCCAACGCCCGCGCCAGCATTGCCTTCCCCCGGAAGTGTTCCACCACCGTCCAGCATCCCAGCAGCATCAGGATGCCCGGCAGGATCCAAAGCCAAACCCACCGCCTTCGTCGCACCAGCGGCACTGGAGGACCCACATGGGAGGATTCGGTAGTCACGGCTGCTCCTTCGCTGCCTCCCGGAACCCATCCTGTCAAGGATCGGACCGCCCCCAGAGCTGTCGTTAGAAGCTGAACCACCCCAGCCACCGCGGGGACTCGCCTTGGATCCGGCACCGACGGAAAGCCGTGTGCCATGGAACCGGTGCCACCCGTCCCGACGCATCCCCAAGCAACCCCCTCTTCTTCGCGCTACCAATGAACTGAGGAGCTACTGAGTTGTAGGCCGGGTGCCCTCACCCGGCGGGATTGGGGATGTGCCGCGTGGGGTCACGCGGCCTTCAATGGGTCGAGGCTGAAGGCCGGGTGCCCTCACCCGGCGGGATTGGGCATGCGCCGCGTGGGGTCACGCGGCCTTCAATGGGTCGAGGCTGAAGGCCGGGTGCCCTCACCCGGCGCATGCATTGAAGACTGCAGGCCTCCAGTTCATTGCTGCAAAACACCCTTTCAGTAAGGGGTCGGTTCTTCGCGTGCGTCGTGGTGTAGCCCCCATCTTTGGCCTCCCGCGAATGCCTCATCCCCCCGTGCGCATCACCTCCGCGAACACGCCTGCCGTCACCTCGATCTTCTCCACCGCCATCGTTTGATGCGTCGCTCCGGGTACCGACCACCGCTCGACCTTTCCCGTGACGTACCGCTCCCAGCCGTCCTCGAGGACGAAGTTGCTGAGCTCGGCCAAGGCGGGTTCTTCGACCCCGGGATTGAGCAATGTCACCCGACCCACGAAAGGCTCCGGCGCATACGCGTGCATCAGGTGGGTCATCCCGGGATCCAGTCGCAGGACTTCATCCGCCCCGACATCCGCACCCACGGCGGACGTTGTCTCCGCCGGCAGCGGCAGGTCCACGCGGGCGCGTACCCGACGCTGGATGCGGTTCAACCCGCGTTTGCCCACCAACTCCACCACATGCCGCCACCGGATCCGGCGGATCAACGACCACACCCGGCTCAACCGCGACCGCCGTCGCGCGTACGTGCTGGTCGACATGAGGACCACGCGCTCCACAGCGCGCCCGCGCCTCCCGAGTTCTACCGCCATTCCGTAGGCGGCCAGCCCACCCAGGCAATACCCGCCCAGCCAGAGCGGACGCCCGTCGTCGCGGGCCAGGACCTCCTTCGCCAACGCGACACCCACCTCACGCATCGACAGCCACTCCGCGGGTGGCAGTCGCAACGCCGGAAAGTCCAGCGTCACCACCTCCCACCCATCGTCGAGGAGGGGCACCAACGCGTTGGTCAGCCCCGGATGGGCGGGCTTCGACGCCACGAAGATCAACCGTCGATCCCGTCCTTCCTTCCGCACGGTCCACCGGTAACGCGGTTCATGCTTCGGATCCTCCAGCCAACCCACCACGGCCGCGACCGTCGGATGCTCGACCAGCAATTGCTCCGGCAGTCGCTGCCCGAACTCCTTCTCCAAGGCCACGAGGACCTCCGCCGCCCGCAGCGAATCCAGTCCCAACCCGCGGAACAGGTCCACATCCCGCGCCACCTCCCGACGTCCCGTCACCGCACACAGCACGCCGACGACCCGACCCTCCACGGTCGATCGATCCGTGGCCCTTCGTGCGGACGCCCGCTCCCGCTCGATCCACCGACGCAGCTCCGGACGATCCGGCTTGCCGGTGTGCGTGCGTGGGAGGGCGTCGGGAAACAGCACCCGATGCGGCCGCAACCGATCCGGGAACGCGCCGAGAATCTCCTCTTCCGAGGGCCCATCCGCCGCCGAGAGGCGGGGCATCACGAGCACCAACTCCTCCCCGACAAACTCGGCCTGGGCTTCCGCTTCCGGAAACGCCGCCCGAACCGTCTGGACCACCTCACCCAACGCGACGCGTTGCCCGCGCAGCTTGATGACGTCATCCGCCCGTCCGAGGATGAACAGGCGTCCCGTCGCATCGATCCGCGCCCAATCCCGGGTCCGGAACCGCTGCCAGCCATCGGCCAACCGCTCAAACGCCCCGGGATCCGCGCCATTGAAATAGCCCGACGGCCCCAACTCGCACTCCACCACCAATTCCCCTTCGCCCACCGCTTCGGTGCCGTCCGGACCCAGCAACCGGAGGCGCCGCCCGCGCACCGCGTTCCCGACCGGGACCGGTCCCTGCTCCAGCGGATCCGCGCCACGGATGAAGAACTCCGCCGAGGTCCGCGTTTCCGTCGAGGCGTAGGCGTTCTGCAGCACGCACCCTGTTCCCAGGCACTCCCGGAACCGCGCCACATCCTCCCAATACAAGATCTCGCCCCCGGTGGACACGAGACGCAACCGGGTCAACGGAGCCGCGCCCGACCACGTCCGCAACCATGCCCGCAGCGTCCCGACGCCGATCGTGCAAACCGTGACCCCGTTCGCCTCCAGCCAGGCGCGCAACCGATCCACGCCCATCCGCTTGAGATCGGCGACGCACAACGTCCCACCGTTCAGCAACGCGTCGTAGATCGACGCCAGCGATGCGCTGAAACTGGGCGAGAACAGCAGGTCCAACACATCCTCACGCCCCAATCCCAACGTCTCCGTCTGGCGTGCAATATCCGCCAGCAAGGCCTTCACCGGAAACAGCACCATCTTCGGCACCCCGCTCGATCCACTCGTGAGGAACAAGGCCCCGGCGTCCGCCGCAGGCACCACCGGGCCGCCCGCCGTCACGCATCCCGCAAGCCGAAGCGGTTCCTCCCAGCGCACCACCGGACACACCCCTTCGGCCACGGACACCGCACTTCGTCCGTCCTCCCGACAATCCACGATCACCGCCAACCGCGCCGCCTCCAGGACTTCCCGCGCCACATTTCCTGTCTCCCGCGAATCCAGGAAGAAGTGGAAATTCCCCGACAACAACACCGCCAACTGGATCTCGATCACGGCCACCGAGGGCTCCCCCAGCACCCCGACGCCACACGGGCCGGCACCCGACAATGCTTCGAAGGCCGCCACCCATGCCGCCACGCGGTCCGCCATCTCCCCGTACGTCACCGACGTTGCGCCCACCTTCAACGCCACCCGGTCCCGATGGCCTTCGACCACCGTCGCCCATTGCCGACGGAGATCGGTGGGATGCGGGAAGCAACCGCGGTCCCCGGCGTTCAAGCCGCACCTCCCACGCGTCCCGGTTGGGCGAACGTGTGCCGCATGGATTCCCGCTCGAAGCCGAGCCCCAAGAGGTTCTTCAGGCTCGTCCCCCCTTCGTGCGCGTAGGTCTCGATCCTACCGGCCCCCAACTCCAGGGAACGCAGCACCCGCCGTGCGATCATCCCGCGCTGGATGCCGCATCGGCGATACTCCGGCAACGTGGCCGCCGAACTCAGGAACGCGACACCGTCCCGGACGAACAACCCATACCCCGCGACCGGCTTGCCGCCACCCCACACCATCCAGCCTTCCCATCCGGGAATCTCCCCATAGGCCATGACGTTCTCGACGGCAGCATCCCAGTCCGCGGGCATCGCCCCGAAGCACCGCAGGTAGATCTCCGC
>JAIXZE010000071.1 GCA_027489875.1 Verrucomicrobiales bacterium | reverse complement strand
TCGATGTCCGGGAGTTCCGGGATGGCGGGGCTGCGAAGGGCGAGCCACTCGCCGCAGAGTTCGTGGAACGACCGGGTGCCCTGGGGTTCGTGGAGATGGCGGAAGGCGCACGAAAGCTCGGCGTGGAGTGCGTCGAGGCGCAGGTTGAGACGGTCGAGGTCGGCGGTGGGATCGGGCAGCGCGGGAGCCTCGGCCAGGTCGTCGATGAGGGAGCGCAGGTGGAGGTACAGGTCGCGGCGATCGCCCTGCGCGTCATGGATGACACCGCACAGGCCACCCAGGCCGAGGGCGTTCAGGCGGAAGTGGACGACGTCGAGGGCGGTGCGCTTGTCGCAGACGAAGAGCACGCGTTCCCCGCGGGCGAGGTGGTCGCCAATGATGTTGGCGATGGTCTGGCTCTTGCCCGTGCCGGGAGGCCCATGGATGACCAGTGCCGGGCTCCGCCGCGCATGCGCCACCGCCTGCGCCTGGCAAGGGTCCGCCGGGGCTACGGGGAAGCGCTCCTCTTTCTGTACAGGATCAGTCCGATCAGTCTGATCCGACGGATCGGACGGATCGGACGGATCCTTGGGGAGGGGAGGGGGAGGAGTGATCGCCTCGGGCCGCAGGAAGGTGGAGACAGGGGTGGTGAGGGAGGCCTCGTGGTCGCGCATCCAGACGGTGTCGCGCAGGAGGCCGGGGTTGGCGGTGGGGAACAGGCCGAGGACCGCAGAACTCAGGAGGGTGGGAGCGGTGGGGAGGTCGTCGGTGCGGGGGACGGGTTCCAGCGGGGTGTCGGCGGTGAAGTCGGGGACGGGGTGGATCCGGGAGGCCTTGGCGACAAGACTCAGGAGCGTGGCGAGTTCGCGCCACGGATCCTCGCTGGCGTCTTCGGTGAAGAGGGCTTCGGTGGAGGTGCCGGTCTGTTGTTCGAGCCAGGCGAGGAGCGCGGGGTTGGGTACGAGGCGGTCGGTGCCTTCGCCGATGGCTTCCAGGGTGATTCCGATCGAGGTGGTGCGGCGGACGCGGAGGTTGACGGGGATGAAGGCAACCGGAGCAAGGACGCGGCGCGACGGAAGGCCCGAACGGTCGGCGACCGGAGGCAGCGAGAGCAGGGGGAAGCCGACGAACAGCGAGGATTCGCCGTGGTCGTTGAGGTAGTCACCGGCGTCCGCCGCGATGTCGCGGAGCTTGTCGAGGAGGCGGGATTGGCGTGTGCAGGCCTGGTGGGAGTTGCGCTGGGTCTCGGTCCATTCGCGTTCGGGTCGATCCGGAGGGGCGAAGGTGGAAACCCGGGCGGTGAGTTCGAGCACGCCGCGGGACGGATCGAGGAGGGTGGCTAGGAGGTTTGTCCCGGGCTGGAGTCCGAGGTGCTGGAGTTCGGCGAGGTCGATGCGCTGACGGCTGTGGTGCGGACGGGCGTTGAGTCCGGGTCCGTCCGCGAGACCGGCGTACAGGCGTTGGAGGAGGTTCTTGAGGATCACAGGCGGCGGGCGGTAACGATGGGCGGTTCGTGCCGCACCGGAGAATGACAGAGAGGAGCCGCAGGATTCCAGCGCCCAGTTCGCACCGCCTCGGATCGGGGTGGCGCTTTGGGAGAGGGCGACGAGGACGTCGCCGCCCCGACTCTGGAACGGGGAGGCGATGTCCTCATCGCCGTGGGGAGGCGCTTTGGGAGAGGGCGACGGGGACGTCGCCGCCCCGACCCTAGAATGGGGAGGCGATGTCCTCGTCGCCGTGGGAATGACTTTTACATGCGACGTGGACGTCGCGTCCCCGTTTGAAGTGGGGTGGCCCGGTTTTGACGTTTCCATGACAACCGCGTTGGCGTTGAGTGGGCACACTTCCCGTTGCGCATGGGCCAAGCTTTCCTCCATCGGCAGTTGCTGCTCGTCCTGTTGCCCATCGTGGCCCTGGCGGTGTTCGGGGTGCTGGGGTTGCGACGGGACCGTTCGGCCGTCGAGACGGAGGCGCGTCAACGTGTCGTGGAGGCGACTTCCCGGTTTGCGGAACAGTTCGAGGCGGCGTGGCCGAAGGCCTTCCAGCAGGCGCAGGCTTCCGCCACGGCGGACGGCACGAATGGAGGTGTCGTGGAATTGAAGTTCGATCCGATGCTGCGCCTCGTGCGGCCGGTCGAGTGTCCGGACGAAGCCGCCCCGCCCGCATGGCGTCGTATCCTCTCGGAGTCGGCCCGGGCCGCCCTCGAAGGCCTGCGTCAGGCGGAAGCGTCCGGAAGCCTGGATGAGGTCCGGAAGCATGCCGCCTTCCTGGAGTCCACGGAAGGGCCCCCGGTGCTCCGCGTCCTGGCGGAGTTGTCGCTGCTGCGGACGGGGGTGAGGACCAACGCCCGCACCGCCGCCATGCTGCAGCTTTCGCAGCGTGCGCTGGGGGAACAATGGGTGAACGAAGCCGGCGTCCCGGTGGCCATGTCGGCCGCGTGGTGGCTGGCGGCAAACCAACCGGAAGCCCTGCGTTCCCCGGATGGCTTCGCGCTCCTCGAGGGATTGGTCCGCGAGCAGCCTTCGCTCCTGACGGGACGGCTTCTGGAGACCTTGCGGTTGGGGGCGGTCGATGGGCCGGGCCGGGAACGTCTCGTGGCGTTGCAGGCCGAATGGCGGAGGTCGCAGGAACAGCGCGCGGTGGCCGGGTGGGTGCGGTCGTCCGTGTCGTCGAACACCGTATCCGGTGATCCCTTCTGGGTGGGGGCCATGCGTGGCCGCTGGCTGGCGGCATCCCGGATCCACTCGAACGGTTGGGTGGTGGTCCTGTGCCCGCGGGAGACGTTGGGACAGGCGACGGCCACGGTGCGCGCGGCGATGGGGAGTCTTGGTTTACCCGCGGGGTTCCGGATGGGGGTGGAGATCCTCGGTGAACCGATGGACTCGAAAGCGG
>JAIXZE010000219.1 GCA_027489875.1 Verrucomicrobiales bacterium | reverse complement strand
CAAGGCTGTTGGCCATCCCATGGTAGAGGCACACCTTCCCGTCCGGCGCCGACCGCAACTGCAGCTTCGACACGTCGCAGAATTCGGCCACCCTCAAGTGCCGGAGTTCGGTCTGCGGGAAGTACCACCAATAGACTCCGGGTGTTGACGGAACCCCGGACCAACCGTTCGCACGGAGAGCTGCCAGTGATTGGGGCTGGGTCATGGCATCCATTTCATGCGCCAAGCGGCAAGCTCAACGACGGGCGTTGGAAACATCGGTCGGACTCTGAACTTCGTTGATGCGGTCGCCAAGCCGCACATCAGAGGCAAACAACCCGGCATCCGACCCCTGATCCCCTGCGCAGGGGATCAGGGGTCGGATGCCGGATTGCCCTGCGTGGCCTCCACGTCATAGTGGGCCTGCGAAGTGCGCCCGCCGTCGCACCCAGCGATCGGATGGAAACCAGAAGTTCACCCCGAAGCCCCGCTGAACACCCGCGCCTGCCATGACCAACGATTCCCCACCCAACCGCGAACCACGGGCATCCACCCTGGTCCTCGAGAACGTGTCGCACGTGTATCCGTCGGGCGTCCGCGCCCTGTCGGAGGCCAGCCTGGAGATACCCACGGGAATGTTCGGCCTGCTGGGGCCGAATGGGGCGGGCAAATCGACGCTCATGCGCTGTGTCGCCACCTTGCAGTCGCCCACGTCCGGCAGCATCCGCTTCGGTGACATCGACGTCCTCCAGCAACCCGAAGCCCTGCGCGCCGTGCTGGGCTACCTGCCGCAGGACTTCGGGGTCTATCCCCGCGTCTCCGCCCTGGACTTGCTGGATCACCTCGCCGTGCTGAAGGGAATCTCCCAACGGGGCGAACGCCGCGAGATGGTCGAGCGCCTCCTCCACCAGGTGAACCTCTGGGAAGTCCGGAAACGGGCCGTCGCCGGGTACTCCGGCGGCATGCGGCAACGGTTCGGCATCGCCCAGGCCCTGCTTGGATCCCCTCGCCTCGTGATCGTCGACGAACCCACCGCCGGCCTCGATCCCGAGGAACGGAACCGGTTCAACAACCTCCTCGCCGAGATCGGCCAGCAGGTCGTCATCATCCTCTCCACGCACATCGTCGAGGACGTCGCGGACCTCTGCCCCCGCATGGCCATCATTGACCGGGGCCAGATCGTGCTGCAGGGACAGCCCTCGGAGTTGGTGCGGGGACTCGTGGGCAAGGTCTGGCGCCGGATGATCGACCATTCCGACCTGTCGCGATTCCAGGCGTCCCACCGCGTCATCACGCACCGGTTCCGCTCGGGGCGAACACTGATCCACGCCCTGTCCGACGAGCGACCCGGAGACGGGTTCGAGCCGGTCGAACCGTCGCTCGACGACCTGTATTTCGCCACGCTGGCCACCCGGCGCGAAGCCAAAGCCAACCCCTCCCACCCATGATCTTCCGTGCCTTGGTCGGGTTCGAGATCCGTCACCAACTGAGCTCGCCGCTCTTCATGGTGTCGTTCGCCATCTTCTTCCTGCTGAGCTTCGGTGCCACGACCCTCGACGAGATCCGCATCGGCAGCGCCGGCAACGTCTGGAAGAACAGCCCGTTCGCCATCGCCCAGTCGATCGCCGTCCTCAACCTGTTCGCGATGTTCGTCGTCACCGCCTTCGCCGCCAACGCGGTCGTCCGTGACGACGAAACCGGCTTCGCCCCAATCCTCCGGGCAACCCGGCTCCGGAAGGGGAGCTACCTCGCCGGACGGTTCGTCGGCGCATCGATGGTATCCATCCTCGTCTGTCTTTCCGTGCCGCTCGGCATCCTCATCGGCAGCTTCATGCCGTGGCAGGACCCGGAGAAGATCGGCCCCCTCCACCTTTGGCACTACGTGCATGCAGTCCTTGTGTTCGGACTCACCACGCAGATGGTGCTGTCGGCATTCCTGTTCGCGCTGGCCACGGCGACGCGGTCGATGATGTGGACCTACGTCGGCGTCGTCGCCGCCTTGGTGGGATACGTGACGAGCCTCATCCTCCTGCGCGATGATCGCTACGAGACGCTGTCCATCCTGCTGGACCCCTTTGGCATTGGGGCACTCAGCCGCGCGACGCGCTACTGGACGGCGAATGACCGCAACCATCTCGTGACGCCAGTGCAGGACTGGCTCCTGTGGAATCGACTGCTCTGGATCGGCCTCGGAGCCGTTGCCCTCGCCGTGGCAGCCCGTCTGTTCCGCATGGGGGAACGGGCCGGGAAGAACCGGCCTGCCAAAGCGGGCACCGCGGAGGCTCCGTCCAGTGCCCGGACGGGCCAAACCGCCGGCGTCGGCTCCAGCCTCTCCAGCCCCCGGCCGATCCATTCCCGGCCCTCGGCCCTCGGCCAATGCGTTGCACTGGCCCGGATGGAGACTTCGCTCGTGCTCCGCAGCCCCGCCTTCCTCGTACTGGTCGCCCTCGGCGTCTTCAACTCCCTGGGCTCGCTCAGCGCTGTGGCGGAGTTCCGGGGCGTACCGTCCCTGCCCGTGACGCGGGCTGTCGTGGAGGCGCTGGCAGGCTCCTTCAACCTTTTCCCCATCCTCATCGCGATCTACTACGGCGGCGAACTGGTCTGGCGGGAACGACAATCCCGGATCCACGAGATCATCGACGCGACCGCCGCCCCGAACTGGGCGTTCCTGCTGCCGAAGGTGCTGGCGATCGGCTGGGTGCTTCTCGCGACCCTGGTCGCCGGCGCCCTGACCGGGATCGGCTTTCAGGCGGTCCACGGCTACCACGATTTCGAGCTTTCCGGTTACCTGCTGTGGTTCCTGCTCCCCTCGTGGATCACGGCCGTCCAACTCGCCGTGCTCTCGGTCGCCGTCCAGTCCGTCGTGCCGTCCAAGCCCATGGGCTGGGCCCTGATGCTCGTTCAACTGGTCGCGGAAACTTCCCTCCAAAGCCTGGGATTCCAGCACGCGCTCTACAACTTCGGCGACGCCGCCTCCGTACCGCTGTCGGACATGAACGGCATGGGCCATTTCTGGATCGGCCGGGCGTGGCACCAGGCCTACTGGACCGCGTTCTGCGTCCTGCTGCTCGTGGGGGTCCACCTCGTCCGTGTCCGCGGCACCGAATCCCGTTGGCGTCCCCGTCTCCAGGCGGTGCCGCGCCGCCTGGCCGGCACGGTCGGACGCGTGTTCGCCGTCACAGCCCTGGTGTGGGTGGGGCTAGGTGCGTGGATCTTCTACAACACCAATGTCCGCAACCGTTACTCCCCTTCCACCGAGGAGGAACGCCTGCTCGCCGAGGCGGAGAAGGCCCTGCTCCCGTTCGAGAAGACACCCCAACCCACCATCCGGCACGTCGACCTCGCCGTCGAACTATGGCCGTCCGACACCCGTGCGCGGACCGTCGGGCGCTATCGCCTTGAGAACCGTCATTCGGTGCCTGTGGACACGCTCCACGTGGACACCCCATCGACGCTCAAGATCCAACGGCTCGACATCCAGGGCGGCTCCCTCCAGCAGGCCATGACGAACTTCGGGCATCGCATCCTCGCGTTGTCCCCACCGATGCAGCCGGGCGAGCAGCGCGACCTCCTGTTCGAAACCCTCGTGGAGGAACCCGGCTTCGTGAACGGCTCGCCGTCCACCCGCGTCGTCGGCAACGGAACCTTCCTCGACAACGCCTCCATCGCGCCGACGCTGGGCGTCTCCCGCTCCGGCTTCCTCCAGGACCGGACCCGCCGGCGCAAGTACGGCCTTCCTCCCGACCTTCGTCCACCCGCACTCGAGGACCGCTCGGCCAACGCCCACCACTATCTGCGCCACGACAGCGATTGGGTCACCGCAGAGATCACGGTCACCACCGACGAGGACCAGACGCCCATCGCTCCGGGTCGCATGGAACGGGAAGACATCCGGAACGGTCGGCGCACCCGCGTGTTCAAGGCCGATGCCCCCATCCAGAACTTCTTCTCCATCCAGTCCGCCCGCTTTGCGGTGCGGTCGGAAACCTGGACCTCCCCGTGGGGCAAGCCGATCGAGCTCTCCATCTTCCATCACCCGCCACACACCCGGAACGTGGACCGCATGATGGCCGCCATGAAGGCTTCGCTCGGCCTCTTCGGGGAACGCTTCTCGCCCTATCAGTTCGAGCAGTTCCGCATCCTCGAGTTCCCGGCATACGACTCGTTCGCGCAGTCCTTCGCCAACACCGTCCCCTACTCCGAAGCCATCGGGTTCATCCAGAACTTCAACGACGCGGACGCGGCCGAGAAGATCGACATGGTCACCTACGTCACCGCCCACGAGGTGGCGCATCAATGGTGGGCGCATCAGGTCATCGGTGCCGACAAGCAGGGCTCCACCCTGCTCTCGGAATCGTTCGCCCAGTACTCCGCGCTGCTGGTCATGGAGCAACTCTACGGACGGGAGCAGATCCGGAAGTTCCTGAAGTACGAACTCGACACCTACCTGCGTGCCCGCGGCTCCGAGGCCCGGGAAGAAGTACCGCTCGCCCGGGTCGAAGAGCAGTCCTACATCCACTACCAGAAGGGCGCGCTCGCCATGTGGTGGCTCAAGGAGTCTGCCGGCGAGGAGGCGGTCAACCGGAGCCTCCGCCGCCTCATCCGCGAATTCGCCTTCAAGTCCGCCCCCTATCCCGACGCCTTGGATTTCCTCCGGATCCTCCGCGAGGAATGTGGCCCCGCCCACTCGGACCTGATCACCGATCTCTTCGAACGCATCACCCTATACGACCTGTCCGTCCGATCGGCCAAGGCCACGCCCCGCCCCGACGGCCGCTTCGACGTGGTCATTACCGTCGAGGCCAAAAAGCTCCAGGCCGATGGCCAGGGCGTCGAGACGGAGGCACCGCTGGACGAAGCCTTCGAGATCGCGGTGTTCACGGAAAAGCCAGGCGACAAGCGCTTCAACAAGGCCGCCATCCTCGCGCTCGAACGGACCCGCCTGCACTCCGGTTCCCAGGAATTGAAATGGGTCACCGACAAGCCCCCCCGCTTCGCCGGCGTGGACCCGTTCCACTTCCGCATCGACCGCAACTCCAGCGACAACATCCGCGAGGTCGAAGCAAAGTGAACCATCGTGCCCGCGACAGCGGCGCTCTTGATGCCTTGGCAAGGCACGTGGTGAACCGCCTCAGCGTGCCCGTTCGCGGGACCACTTCTTCCATCGGGTTTCCACCGACTGCCCCCAGTCGCCATACCACGCGTAACCATCGCGGCGTTCACGCGGAACCTCCGCCAACGCATACCGGATGACCCCGTCGCGACCGCAGAAGATCGCGCGGTTGGACCCGTACTCGCAGAATCGGGGCCACAACCCGATGGCCCCGGGAGCAGCCACCACCCGTTTGCCGTCGGGCCCGGTTTCCTGTCGGATTTCGGGGACGCGCACCGAAAGCAGCCAGGCAACGCCGTCGTTCACGGCGGCGACGATCTCCGGCGTTGGCTTCTCAAGTTCCATGAGGAAACGGAGGACGCCGGCGCTTTCCGCGACAGCGAGGCAGATGGGCTCGAAGGTCCGGGCGGGACGAAGCGCCAGATCTACGGCGTCGTGCTGCGCACCCCATCCGGTGCGACGTCCGTCGACCTTGACCTGACACCGGAGCACGCAGGCGACCCCTTGGTCGAACGCCTTGTCCAGGGCAGCGAGCCGACCATCGCCCAGCAGGGTGTCGTCCACGGGAGTCCGGCGCACCTCACGGATCCAGGTCAGGATCCCGATCATGGTGCCGTCGTTGAACGTGATGTGACGGTGGTAGCCAGTCCCCGGCGGGTACCGCTGGGGCCATCCGCCAGACGGATACTGGGCCTTGAGGAGGACGTCGGCCCCACGCCGCCAGGCATCGCGCGCACGCAGATCACCGGTGGCGCGAAAGGCGGCAGCCAGGACACGCAACTCACCCAGGGTGGCTCCGTTGTCGAAGGTGCCCGAGATGCGGTCCCGGGGAATGTTTGCCGCGGCGGCGCTGTTGTCCTTGTCCTTCGGCCAGGCACCATCGTCGGCCTGCCAGCTCAGGATGTTCGTCATGACCCGACGTCCCTCGTCGCTCCGGAACCAATCCGGCTTCATCGAGGCCCAGCGTCCCACGCTGGCGGCCGTCGTGGGCAACGCACCAACGGCGAGCAGGGCCAGCCCGAAAGCGATCCGCTGACACGAGCGCCAGAGGGTGTTCATGAGGTCCCCATCCTCCCACTTTTCACGGCCTTGGAAAAGGCTCAGCAACGGCGACGAGGACGTCGCCACCCCGTTCCATGCGGGGGGAGGCTCCTGCTGTAGGCCGCGTGCCCTCACGCGGCGCGTTTGGCCGACGCCGGGTAAGGGCACCCGACCTACAAACATGGCCCTCAAAGACCGCTTATCTCCCCGGGTGCTGATAATCGCCGGGTGAGGGCACCCGGCCTTCACTTGGAACTTCAAACTTCAACCTTGAAACCCTCCCCCGCCATTGCGCAGGTGACCGACGCGGCCTAGCCTCGCGGCGCTTGAAAAAGTCGAGTCGCCCAGAGATTCCGCGCAAGACGATCTATCGTCTCAGCATCTATCTCCGGTGCCTGCAACGGCTGAAGCAGAACGAACTGCACACGGTCAGCAGCGAGGCACTGGCACGGGCTGCCGGCGTCAAGCCCACCCAGCTCCGCAAGGACCTGACGTACTTCGGACAGTTCGGCACCCGCGGGTTGGGGTACGACGTGGACCAGCTGGCGAAGATGATCGGCGAACTGCTGGGAACCAGCCGGCTGCAACCCGTCGTTCTGGTCGGTGTCGGCAACCTGGGTGCGGCGCTCCTGCAATACCGCGGATTTGAACAGGAAGGCTTCGAGATCGTGGCGGCCTTCGACATGGACCCGGTCCGCGCCCGGGAGAAGACGACCAAGATCACCGTCCTGGGCATGGACAAACTGGGGGACTTCGTGCTGGAGAACCACGTCCGCATGGCGATCGTCGCCGTCCCGGCCGTGGGAGCGCAGGAAGTGATCAACAACCTGGTGGAGAACGGCGTGGTCGGGATCCTGAATTTCGCGCCCATTGTTCCGCACGTTCCGGAAAACGTGATGGTGAACAACGTCAACCTGGCCATCGAACTCGAAAACCTCTCCTACTTCATCCAGGACTGATCCGCACGACCCGTCGGACCACCTCCTGCGCCGAGGCCTGGGGACGGAATCCGGTCAACGACTCCAGCTTGCGAAGGTCCGGACGCCGACGCGGCATGTCCTGGAATCCCGAGCGATAGGCGGCCTCGTAGGGGACGCGTTCGATGGTGGATGCCGTCCCGCATTCCTCGATCACCATCTCTGCCAACCGAAGGATGGTGACCTCCTCGTCGTGCCCGATGTTCACGATCTGGCCGACCGCTGCCGGGCATTTCCACAACCGCAGGAGGGCCTCGACGCAATCGTCGACATGGCACAGGCAGCGGGTCTGGCGTCCATCGCCGAAGACGCGGAGGGGTTGCCCGGCCCGTGCGGCGGCGGCAAACCGGGGCAAAACCATCCCATGCCGTCCCGATTGGCGGGGGCCGACGATGTTGAACAGACGCCCGATGACGATGGGAACTCCCCGTTCCGCGTGGCAGGCGAGGGCGAGGAATTCGTCGAGGAGCTTGCTGCACGCGTAGCTCCAGCGGCTGAGGGTGGGAGGACCGATCAACAGGTCGTCCTCCTCGGAAAACCACGGCTTGTCACTCTTGCCATAGACCTCCGAGGTGGAGGTGAAGACGACCGGGGTCCGGGCCTGGCTGGCGGCATCGAGCACCGCCTCGGTTTCGCGCAGGTTCGTTTCAATGGTCTGACGCGGTGCGTTGACCACGAGCTCGACCCCGACGGCGGCCGCGAGGTGGAAGACCGCCTTGGCCTCGGAGACCGCGGCGTCCAGTCCGGCCCAACCGGACACGGTGGATTCGACGCGCTCGAGGGCCGGGTGCCCTTCCAGCCGGGCCAGGTTGGCCCAGTTCCCCGTGGAGACGTCATCCACCACGAGGACGCGTTCCCCTGCCGCCACCAGACGTTCGACGAGGTGCGACCCGATGAACCCGGCTCCGCCCGTGACTATGACCCGACGTGAATCCACGGGGCGATCCTGCCCCGGACGATGGCTGGATGGCGAGGACGCTCTCCGGCTACGGGCCGCCTTGCACACGGGCAGATGTTCGTCCAGTTTCGCGCCAATGAATCCGAGCGGCACCCCCGTAGAACTGGCTGGGCTGCGCGTGACGGTGGACCGTTTGATCTACCGTCACCTGCCCGTGGCCGACAAGCCGCACTCCTTCGTGTACTTCATCAGCATCCACAACGACACCGACGTGACCGTCACCATCCAGCGTCGGAAGTGGATCGTGACCGCCGATGACGGCACCCAGCTGGTGTTCCTCGGAGACGGCGTGGTGGGCCAGACCCCGGTGCTGCGTCCGGGAGAGAAGTTCACCTACAACTCCCAGCACCTCATCGGCACGCCGTCCGCAGTGGCCGAAGGTGCCTACTGCGGTTTTGACGAGACCGGCCGTCAGGTCGTCACCCGGATTCCCAAGTTCCGCATGGTCGTTCCCGACTGCTGAGGCGTTACGCCTCAGGGTTCGAGCAGGTAATCCGTCGCCTGCGTGGGCAGCGTTGCGAGGTTGGCCGGCTTGCCGAGCCGAAGCAGGCTGGGTTCGGAGCGCACCGCGTAAAGTCGGCTCGCCAGGGCAGGGATTTCGGATTCGCCAAGGATCAGGGTTTTTCCCGGGCTGCCGAGGGCCACCAAAGCTCCAACGTCCCCGTACTTGGCAGCGCCGGGCGTGAAGTCGGGATGGCGCAGATCCATCAACTTCCCGAACCGGAATCCGGCCAGATCCAAGGCGGCGCGTCCCACGGCACCTCTCGATTGGGCCCGGGCAGCAGCGGCAATCACACCCGCGCCCTCCACGCCCACCAGATCGATCCGTTCCGAACGCTTCTCGTGATCCCGAATGAAGCGCACGACGGCCACCGCATCCCGCACGCGCTCCGCGAACACCGAGGGATTGTATCCGAAGGTGTAGGCCCAAGCCTCACGCGGGTTCCGGACCTTCGGGGTTTCCTTCGGCGGGGTGCCGTCGGCCAGAAACTCCCCTTGGTACAGCAAGTCGACCCCCACGACGGAGACGCCGGCGTCGAGCAACCGACGAACCTCGGGGGTTGGTGCCCCATCCGCTCCGAACAGTCCGGCCTTCCCCTGCCCGCTCAGCCAGACCGCAGTGCGGTTCTTCCACTGCTTCGGATGGAGGAACACGGTCGGAAGCTCGCGTGCGGGCGCGTCCTGCCGCAGCAGGCCGCTCATCTCGATCCAGCTGCCGCGATCCTGCTTGTTCCGGAGATCCCAGCGCACGGCACCGACATCGTCGATGTTCCCGTTGAGCAGGATGTCCCACGCACCGCCGTAGGTCTTGAGGAAGTCGCCGGGGGCCTGAGCCTGCGCCAGGCGCGCCTCGGAATCCTGCCGCCATTCGCGGAGGAGCTTCTTTTCGAAGGCGGCGTCGGCGGCCGTCGGGGCAGGATGTGTGGCATCCCAGACCGACAACTCGGCACGGCTGAGGCGACGGTAGTCGCGTTCGATGACGGGTTCCGGGAAGCCCAGGGCGAAGTGGCGGTTCAGCCAGCCGTAGAAGGCGGAGCGGGAGACCGCGTTGTAGTTGTGGGGAAAGTGTTCACCGCGCTTCAGCAGGACCTTGTCCTTGGCTCCGAGGAGTTCGTAAAGGCGCTGGAGTTCGGGAAAACCCTTGGTCGCCATCTCCTTGGTCCAGTCGTTCGCGCTGGTCATGCCCTGCGGCTTGGGCGCGAAGAGGCCGGCAAACTCGACGTTCCCGGTTCCCACGCGCAGCAGGCTCGCATTCTCGCACGTGCATCCGCCCTGCATGGCCGTGCTGACCATCACCGCCGGAAAGGACAGCGCCACCCGTGAATCAATCGCGGCCAGGAGCATCGTCTGGGTTCCACCGCCACTGGCCCCGGTCATGGCCACCCGGGCCGGATCGACCTCGGGCAGGGACAACACGAAATCAAGCGACCGCACCGCGTTCCACGTCTGCAATCCCATGACGCTCTGGAGGTGGGCCTCGGACTGGGGGCTGAACAGGCCCCAGTCGTCGAGCGTGTTCATCTCGGGACGTTGCTTGGCGAATCCGTGGGCGAGGCCCATGGAGATCTGTTGGCTGTCCGAGTTTCCCAGCATGTCCCATTGCCACACGACGCATCCCATCCGCGCCAACTGCACGCACATGGATTGGAACCGGCTCCGGCCTCCCTCCTCAAAGCGTTCCTCGCCGTCCGCCAATTCCTTCAACAACTCCTTGTCCGTCGATTCGCTCAGGCGCGCATCCGTCCAATGGCCGTGGGCGAACAGGACGCCCGGGACCTTCCCGCTGACCTTCCGGGGCCGGTAGAGATTCCCGGTGACGAAGAACCCAGGACGGCTTTCGAAGTAGACCTTCTCCACCGTGTACTCCTCGCGATCCACCCGGCCGTGGATCACGGCGTTCAAGGGGGTGCGAGTAGGCTCGGGCCAGATGCCCTGCGAAACCCGGATGCGCCGTTTCACCTGTTCGGCACGGGCGCCCCACGCCTCAACGGAGGTCGGCGGCTGGAAGGGAAAATAACCGTCGAGATCCTTGAGCGGAACCAGACGCGCATCTGCCGGAAGGGATCCGGGAGCAAGCACACGCGGACCGGCCGCCTCCAGCGCTGCGACGGAACCCGCGACGCCCAGTGCCAATGCCGCCGCCCAACGCAAGCTCCAGGGGAATTTCATGCCCGGAGCGTAAAGGCTGCGGACCGAGGACGGGGAGCACGAAGTTCGACCGGGGCAAGACAGGCAGCGGATGTTGACACGGCCCCGCATGGAACGGGGTGGCAACGTCCTCGTCGCCGTTCCAAAGCTGTTCTCAGGGCAACGAGGACGTTGCCGCCCCGTTTGAGCTGGGGGCAGCGACGAGGACGTCGTCACCCCGTCTTCGCTGGGGGCAGCGGAAGGACTTGCCCTCAGGCCCCGACGTTCACTGCAGCGGCAGCGGCAACCGATCCACGATGCCGCGGAAATCCTCGAGCTTCTTGCCCATGGCCGCCTTCGTCATCGCCGGATCGAGGACCCCGCCGGGTGCCACCTGAAGATCCGACAGGACCACGCAGTATTCCCCGTTCACCATCAATCCCAGGATCTCCCCCGAACGGCTCACCACGAGATCGCCGGCGGACGGCGAGAACTCGCCGAAGAGGCGGCTGAACACCTTGGTCTTCATCCGCACGTACCCGGGGGTCTTCGGGTCCAACCGGAACTCCACCTCCCCGAAATAGCGTCCACCGCGGCTGACGAGCAGGGCGTCGGGAAACTTGAATGGGTTCTTCGCGAGCGGATACACGCGAAGGCCCGCCCTCTGGGCCAGCGCCGGAGAAACGGCCACCAGCATTCCCCGCGGGTCCGCCCGCAGGAACGCCGCGCCCCCGCTGGCGAGCGCCGTTCCACGGCCCACGACACGCGCCGTCGGCTGATCAAATCCAAACCCGGGAATGCTCAGGCTGAACGGGCTCTCGTTCACATGCACGAGCGCCATGGTCTGGGTGCCATCGGAAACCAAGACCGTGGCACTGGCCTTTTCCTTGAGGCCATTGGAGAAGAGGCCCGAGGCAATCCCACCCACCACCACCTCGACACGATTGCTCAGGAAATCCTGGAAGAGCAGGTTCGCACTGGTTGGGGTGTTCTCCCGGATCTCCTTCTTCAGTTCCTCCGAGTTTGCCGCCAACTGGGTCACACCGGTGGCGAGTGCGGCGGTCTGGGCCTGGATCCGCTCCTTCTCCTGTTGGACTTTCGAGACCTGCTGCTTGAGGTCGGTGACATTCTCACGGAGCAGGGATCGTTCGGCCTCGGCGACCTTGACCGCCGCAGCCAATTCCGCGGCCCGTCGTTCGACCTCGCGCTTCTCCTGTTCGATGGCGGCAAGGGCCTGTTGCTGGCGCCGGGCCGCATCACGCTCGGCGTTCAGGGCTTCCGTGAGCTTTCGGCGCTCGGCCTCCGAAAGCTTCACGGTTTCGTTGAGGGATTCCCTCGCCTTCTCGGTTTCCACCAGGCGAGACCCCGTCTCGGCCAGCTTGGCACCGGTCTGCGCCAACTGCTGTTGGACGGCCGCCGCCTGCTGCTGTAACTGGGCCGCCTGCTGGTTTGCCTGAACGACGGTGTTGGTCAACCGCGAGGCCAGCTCATTGGCCGCTTGCCGCGCCTGCTGCAACCCGGCCTCCAGTTCCTGCCGACGCGCATCCAGATTGCGAACGGTCGCGTCCCGGGAGGACGTTTCCGACCGCATCTGCTCCGCCAACTTCTCCCGTGCAGCCCGTTCTTCCTCCAGCGCCGTCCGCATTGCGGCCACCATGTCTTCGGAAGCGGACGCCGCATTCGCGGCGACGGCGGGCACGGGCGGCTGACGGGACGCTTCCGGCTCGGCCGAATCCCAGCGCGTCAACGCGAGGAGGTTCAGCAACAGGAAGTCGCAGATGATCAGGAGAAGGGTTCGGTTCATGGCACCCTCTGGAATCAGCGCTGCGGTGCGGCGGTGACCTCCGCCTGCCCCTCGAGGATCAGCTCCCGCTTGATGGGCCGGACATGCCGGATCTTGATGAGCGCCACGGTCACGATGCCGAGCAGGTTGGAGGAGTAGGCGGCGAGGAGGTTCGCCTCCACGACGTGCAACACCTGGAGGACCAGCGCGGCCGCCGTTCCCGCAATGCCGATGTAGAGGCCGGCATCGAACAGGTTCTCCTCGTTCTCCATCAGCCGCAGCCGGACCGCCGCCGGCTCGGGCATTTCAAGGATCTCGGTAATCTTGCGCCGACAGATGACGTAGATGGTCACCTGCAGCAGCGCGAACAGGATGATCGTCGCAATGGTGGTCGTTTCCATGACTGGCCTTTCTCGCGAAATGGAGGTCCCCGCCGGAGCGGTGGGACCAGAAAGCAATTGGACGCGGATCCGGGGTTCCTTCCGGGGGCGCGGCAACGCGGGCTCGGCGATGATGAAGAGCAGGAAGCCCAATGCCAGCCCCATCCCCAGCGTGCCGGCCCACGCCGCCCCGCGATCACCCGAAGACCCGAGGTCGAGGACACCTCCCAGCGCCATCGACAGGAAAAGCGCCGCCAACCCCAACAGGGCCGTTCGAGTCGCAGCCGCGACTTCCGGTGCACCGTGGACCCAACTCGCCAAGGGCCGGAATGCGAACCCGTCCTTGCAAACGGGACGAGTGCTCGCGGCAAATGCGCGGACCGCACCAACGCCTCCATTCAAGGCCGTCCGCAAACCCACGGCCCCGGTGCCACTGGCAGCGTTCCAACGTTCGGCGATGGCCCCGGGCGCGCCGGAAAGGGTCGCCCCCGCATACAAGAGGGGCAGTTCGGTCACGTTGGTCCGGACCACGCCCACCCAATTCGTCAGCGCTCGGGTGTTGGGCACCGTCCGCGCGAACTCGCGGAGACTCGTCCAGTCCAACCGTCGCGAGAGCACCAGCACATCGAGACAGATGCGCTCCAACGTGTCGTTGGGAGTTCCGGAAACAGAAGCCGCCGCCGTGCGCTGGAGTTCCGCCGCCCATTCGGCCGTGAGCACCTCGGATTCGAGCAACGCCGATATCATCAGCAGCACCGCTTCCAGAGGTTGTCCCCCGGGACGTCCCACCGGTGCGAACTCGCGCGGGGCAAAGTCCCGGGACGCCAGAACCGCACGCGTCGAAGGGGTCTGCGATTGGGCAAGGAAGGTGCGGAGCAGACCGCGATTCGACTCCGGAAGGAAGATGTCGAGCGCAGGCGCGAAGATGTTCGTTCCCGGATCCACCCGAAGCCCGGCAACACGCCCCAACAACGGGTCCACACCACCGGTTGTGCGCAAGGCGGGGTTCGCTGCCACCACCGATTCCAGACGGGCAAGCAGTTCGTTCGTTCCGCCATGTCCCAATCGCACGGCTGCGGACGCCAGCAGGGCCGCCGGTCCCGGGCGCCCGGCCTGCGCTGCCGCCTCGGAAACCTGGACCAGCGAAGGCGTCCCGGCACCCGCCGCCGACAGCGTCGAGGGATGCACCCAACGCCAGCGCGCGGGAATGCCCCACGCCGCGACACCGAAAACCAACGCGAGCAATGCGAGGAGCGTCGATTTCACCCAAGAAGTGCCTGATGTGGAAACAGCCATGCCGATGCGAACGGTTTCGAGAGTTGTCGAAGCCAGACAACCCATACGAGCCGCGAATTCACACCAAGCTCAGGAACTTCGGGATCACCGGAATGAAACTTCGACCTCGGAGAATCCACCGCGCAACAGGAGACCCGAAATCTGGATCCGGGCGCGCTCCTCGGCGTCCTTCAGGATGCCCGAATCGCGCACCGCCACCTTGATCTGGTCCACGGCCTGACGCCGGGCGTCCTGTTCCAGGTTCTTGTCGAACTCGCGCATCACCCCCGTACTGCGCTCGATCACCTGGGTCCGACGATCGTCCAGGTACACGTCCAGGACCCTCGGTCGAGGCAGGGTCACGTGGACCGCCATACCCCGGACGCGGATGTCGCCCTTTTCAACTTTCGACAGGTCAACGCCCGCCTTCGCCACGCCATGCGCGACCATGAGGAGCCGGTTATCCCCGTACCACTTGGCGTCCTCGACCACGACCACCTTCTCCAGGACATACTTCACCCCCACCAGTTCGTTCAGTCCTTGAACCTGGCGCACCAGGGTGGGTGTGTCCGCGATCACCGGCGGCCCGCCGCCCCCGGGAAGTCCACGGGCCAGCATCCAGCCGCCGATGGCCCCTGCCCCGATCAGCACGACCAGCAGGAGACCAAATCCCGCAACGACCAAACCGGCCAGCCACCGCCGTTCCCGCGCCATAGGACGCCACCCTAGCGAACCCGATGCACCAATCCAAATCCGACCTCACAGTTGGAGCCGAACGGGGGTGTATCCCGACACTGCCCCGGCGAGAACGGGGAGGCGGCGTCCTCGTCACCACCCCATCTGATGTCGGAACAGATTCCAGAACGGCCCCGCTGAAGATCAATCCCCCCTTGGCCCATGCCCCCGGGACGGGTCACCCTCCCACCCCATGTCGGAGTCACCCTCCCAGTCCAACGCGTCGGCACCGACGCACGGTCCCCTCCTGTGGATCAGCGCCTCGGTGATCACTGCGGTGGCCTCCGGCATCAGTGGGGCCTTCTTCCTGTGGAGCCTCGACCTCGTGACACGGTGGCATCGGGCGGAACCGAGGTTGATCTGGACCCTTCCCCTGCTCGGGATCGGCATCTGGTGGATCTACCAAGCCACCGCAGGGAATGCGGCCCGGGGTACCAACCTCCTTATCGAGGAAGCCCGAAACCCAATGGGGAACGTTCCGTTCCGACTCGCACCCCTCATCCTTCTGACCACGTTGATGACCCATCTCGGCGGAGGCTCTGCCGGCCGGGAGGGAACCGCGGTCCAGCTCGGCGGCGGTCTCGCGGGCGGAATCGCGCATTGGATGCGGTTGTCCCGTGCCCAGACCCGCCTCGTCCTCCTCACGGGCATGGCCGCGGGATTTGGAGCTGTCTTTGGGACACCGTGGGCCGGCGCGCTTTTCGCGGTGGAATGCATCCGCCCCGAACGTCCCGACTGGCGCAGCCTGCCCATTTGCCTGCTGGGGGCGTGGGTTGGGCACGGGGTTTCCCTCGCCTGTGGTGCCCAGCATGCCCACTTCGACCTCGGGTTATCCGGTGCTCCAGAGGATTGGTCCACCCTCCTTCCCTCACGCTGGTTGGTTGGATCCGTTGTCGGAGGACTCGTCTTTGGTGGGGTGGCCCGACTCTATGTCCTGGCAGGAAGGCAAGTGGCGGCGGGATTCGGTCGGATTCGAATCCCATGGATCCGTCCCGTCGTCGGGGGACTGCTGCTCGTGGGACTGACGCACGCGATCGACGACCGATCCTACCTGGGGCTGGGAGCCGTCCCCATGGATCCAGGAAACACCAGCATCCAGACGGCGTTCAACGGGGGCCCCATTCCGCCGTGGGCGTGGGCGGCAAAGCTCCTGTTCACCGTCCTGACCCTGGGCTCCGGATTCAAGGGAGGGGAAGTGACTCCCCTATTTTTCATCGGCAGCAGCCTTGGTTTCGTGCTGGCCCAAGCCACCGGTTTGCCGACAGGCCTTGGGGCTGCGCTGGGACTGACCGCCGTCTTTGGTGGAGCGAGCCGGGCACCGGTCGCCTGCACGGTTCTGGGAATGGAAATGTTTGGCCTCCGCTCTGCCCCATTCATCGCATTGGCCTGCGTCACCTCCGCGTGGATCGTCGGAAGGACCGGAATCTACGAAGCCCAACTCGGTTCCAGCCCGACGGAAAAGGAGCGGGAACCGGCGTGAACCAAACCAACCGAGACGTCACTTCGCCGCAGGCGGCACAAGATTTGCCGGTGCAGGCGGGGAAGCCGGGGCAAGAATCCGTGCGGGTGCAGGTGCCGGCGCGGTCGGCTCTGCCTTGACGGGAGCGGGAACGGGTTCCTTGGGAAACTCGGTCGAAAGGTAGGCGACCAACGACGTGACCTGTTCCTCGGTCAGCGGCCCCCCCTTGTTCGCGTCGAACGCGGGCATCAGCGATCCGTCCTTGCCGTTGCGGACCCACTGGGTCCAGTAGTCCGAATGGAAGTTGCCCGGTCGTCCACGGAGCGCCGGAACCATGGAAGCCCGGTGTTCGGCATCGTGGCAGATACCACAGGCCGAGGTGTAGAGGTCCTTGCCAAGCTTCCCGACCACGGGCTCCACATGGCACCGGGCGCAGTCGCCACGGAACACCGCCTGCCGATCCGCTGCCGCGATCTGGAGGTTGCGCGAACGATCGCCCATCCGCTGCATCTGCTCGTAGGCATCCTTCGGCATCACCGTCTTAACGAACAGCGGCACGGAACCGACGGTGGAAACGACGGTGACGGTCTTTGTGACCGTGCCGAACTTCCCGGAGAGGTTCATGGTGGCTCCCACTTCCCCACCTTCGCCCGGCTTCAACACCCACGGTGTGGAAGGGAGCTTGGCCGCGGTACACCCGCAGGAGGTGTGGACGGACATGATGGTCACGTCCTCCTTGGAGACGTTCGTGACGGCAAAGGCGAACTTGGCCTCAATCTCGCCCGCTTTCAGGTGAACAGTCTTCTCCTTGGCGTCGAACTGGAGCGCGTTCGGGTTGGTCGCCTGCGTGGCCGGTGCCGGACGGGTGGGCGCAGCGTAGGTAAAGCCGTTCGTCAGCGGACGGGTCGGACGCAGCACGGTCCGGTTGGTTGCCAAGGTCGCCGGCCGCGCACGTTGCGGGAAGGGAGGCGGGTTGATCTGCTCCGGTTCAAGGGCCTGGGCAAGCAAGCCAGAGGCGGGAATCGCAAGGATCAAAGCAAGCTGGGCAAGCATCGGGCGGATGCGCATGCGCCCATCCATAACAGACACGGCGCGGATGAAAAGCCCGTTTCCCGGCAATACCCCGGTTGGAGAACAAACGGAAAGCCCCTGCGGATCGAAATCCGCAGGGGCGTGTCGTTCCTCCAACCTCAAGTCGTCCAGCGAGGATCGCGTCGAGCAGCTTAGTCGCCGCCACCGCTGTCGCTGCCGAGCTTGTCGATCAGGGTGATGAGCGGGAGGAACAGTGCGATGACGATGGAACCGACGATCACCGCGAGGAACACGATCATGATCGGCTCCAGCAGCGAGGTCATGGCCGTCACGGCATTGTCGACCTCTTCGTCGTAGTTGTCCGCGATCTTCAGCAACATTTCCGGCAAGGCACCGGTCTGTTCGCCGACGTCCACCATCGAGAT
>JAIXZE010000432.1 GCA_027489875.1 Verrucomicrobiales bacterium | reverse complement strand
CTGCCCCTTCATTGCTGCCAAACACCCATTCCCGTAGCGGGTCGGTTTCAAACAGGAGATTGCTGCTCAGGCTACCGAGGTGGGACGCCTGTCCAATCGCCGCCTTGATACAGCCGCATCACTGCATCACTGTATCGCGGCATGCGGACCACAGTAACGTTGGATGATGATGTGTTCGAGGCGGCACGCGCCCAAGCGCAGGCTTCCGGCAAGAGTCTTGGCCAAGTTCTCTCGCAGCTTGCCCGACGAGGCCTTCGACCTTCCGGGCAAGGAGTCGAGGCCACTGGACTACCCGTGTTCAAGGTCACAGCAGACTCTGGGATCATTCCCAGCTCGCGAGCAAAAGAACTGCTGGCCGAGGACGCGACATGAAGGTAGCGCTGTTGGACACGAACGTCCTGCTGGCATTGGCTTGGCCCAACCATCAACACCATGGGCCTGCACATACGTGGTTTGCAAAGCATGCAAAGAAAGGGTGGGCCACCTGTGCATTCACCCAACTCGGCTTCATCCGGCTTTCGTCAAACCCCGCCTACACTGCCAACGCCGTATCGCCGCAGGAGGCTGCGTCCATGCTGCGTCAATGGACGGGACTGAAAGGGCACCAGTTCCTTGCCTCGCCCGCTGCTGAGGATCCGGCCATCTTCATGCGCGCACTTGGCCATCAACAGGTGAACGACGCCTGGTTGGTTGAAGTGGCTCGGCGGAATGCAGGGCGCATTGTCACCTTCGACAGCCGTTTGGGAGCCCATTCCATGGAACCAGGCAGGGTCGAGGTCATTGAAACCTGAATCACCGGCCATCCCCCCTACCCGAGACCTTTCTGAACTTGGGATAGCCGCTCGAAAGACGACGCGGACGAAGCGCCTCCTGAAACAGCACGTGGCAGTCCCGGCGAACCAGGACTGCCACGTGAGGTGTCCCTCCGGATCAACCCGGACGGACGGTCGGACCTGAACTGCTTCAGGCCTTGAGGACGGCCTGATGGAACTCGTACCAGTCGTCGAGGTTGTTCAGGTTGATGGCGTCGCCGAGGATGGAGCCGTCATCGGGGAGGTTGTTGGCGGTCAGGATGCCCTTGCGGGTCTCGTCCTTGTGCTGGTAGCCGGCGATGGAGAGGTTGAGCGCGTGGATGTTGGAACGGCTCAGGTTCACACCGGGCTGGCGCTTGATCCAGGCCTCGAACTGCGGATAGGTGGGCTTGGTCTCGGCGAGGAACTTCTTCACTTCCTCGGCGTTCAGGCCCAGGGCGGTGATGACCATCATGTCATAACCCTGGCCGATGCCAGGGTACCCGGCGGCCAGCTTGCCAGCGGCTTCCAACGAGGCCTTCTGCCAGAGGCGGGGAAGATGCAGAACTCCCAGCGGGCCGGCCACGCCGGAGCTGATCAAGGGAACGTACGTCGTGCTCATGAATTAAAAATGTGGCGTGCAGCCTAGGTAAGGCACCGCCACCCGGTCAAAGTGTTTTCCCAGCCGTTGCGCCGCCACCCGTCCCACGCCAGGTTTCATCCGTTACCGCCGATCGATCAGGAGCCGTCACCGAACCATGATCATCTCAGTAGCCCGCCCCTTCATCGCGACCACAGAACTCCTCATCCTTGCCGTTCCTGTCCTCCTGTACCTGAGCCTCCTGATCCGGCCGTTCTTCCTGTATCGCCGGATGGACCAAACCTTCGCGGAGCATCGCAAATCCGTGAAGTCCATCCGGCGCGCGTTTGGCCTTCCAAACCACCCGAAGGTTCGGAAGCGGTGGAACACTGCGGTCTACATCGTCCGCATCCGGACCGAGGATGGAGACGAGCGGGATGTGTTCTGCATCGTCCATTTCCACCCTTTCCTCCCCTACGCCCAGCGCGTCGAGATCCTGGAGGAGTGAGCCTTGGATCCAGGCAGGGTTGAAGTCATCGAGGCCTGACGGAACAGCTGAAGAAAACCATGCGTGACGATTTCCGGGGCACTGGGTCGAACTCCCAGACATCGGAGTCCGAATGCACCCCCAAAGTCCACACGGCCACCGCAGCACGTTCCGCAACGGGAGCGGCTTCACACTGATCGAACTTCTGGTGGTCATTGCGATCATCGGCATCCTGGCTGCGCTCATCCTGCCGGCGCTGAGCCGTACCAAGGAAAAGGCGTTGGAGACCACCTGCCTGAACAACTTCCACCAGATTGGGCTCGGGATGAGGATGTACCTGGAGGACAACCATTCGAGGTATCCAGAAGCAACCGTGGCCTGGACGAATCCAACGACCGGCACACTGCGGCGGTATCCGACGCAGTACACCCTGGGCGGCGCCATCACCAAGCCGCACGCCCATTACATGGAGCAATACCCGCCGCCTTCGGCGCGGCCCCTCAACCGCTATGTCACGTCCCCTTATGCCTTCCGTTGCACGAGGGATAAGGGAGTTCCGTCGCAGGTCTGTGCCGATTGCCCACAAATGCAGGACACGAAATGGGCGGAGCTTGGTTGCAGCTACAATTACAACACCGGCAGCTTTACCCGTCTGGCACGTGAAACCACCAAGGTCCCCGATGCCGATCCCCGGGAAGGCATGGCCGGAAAGAGGGAAGGTTGGGAACAGGACCCCTCGCGTCACCTCCTCGTGTTCGAGCCACCCGCCCGCCCCTGGGGTTGCGTGGGAACCACCGCCGTCTGGGTCCAGTGGCACCGGGCCCGGGGAAAGCATTGGTTCACCGATCCGGTTGCGGCTCCGCCACAGTTCTTCTCGCCGGCACTCTTCCCGGACGGACACGCGGCCTTCCTGAACTTCTCGCCCTCCCTTCAGCGCGAACCCGAGTATCCTTACGAACCCGCGCGCGAATGGGTGTGGTATCGTCCCGAGGACAGCACGGTCACGAGTCGATGATGCGGTATCGGGCACCCTCCCCCCGTTCGTGGGAATCCAGGTGGCTTGAATGCCGTCCGCTGTGAACCTCAAAAACCCTGTCATCCAATTCGGACTCGCCGGAGGAGCGGTGCTGCTCGGCATCGCAATGGCCATCGGACTGGCCCGTGGCCGCGCGCATCGGAGTCCACCTCCGGGCGCCCCTCAGCCTGCTGTCACATTCGCCGCACCGACTCCCTCTACCCGCACCGGATGGGCCCGGGATGCCGTTCCGGCCATAGACAACGCAGTCTTTGCTCCATCCGCTCCCGGTGTGGCCTCGCTTGCGGAGGATGATTGGGTGATCGGTGTCCACCATCAGGGTCAGGCACGCGCCTACCCACTCTGGATCCTGTCCCAACGGGAGATCGTCAACGACCAGTTCGGAACGGAACCCGTGTGCATCACCTACTGTCCGCTCTCCGCAACTGCCAGTGTGTTTCTCGCGCGGGCACTTGGAAAACAGCGGACGTTCGGGAACGACGGGAAGCTCCATGAATGCAATCTGGTGCTGTACGACCGCGAGTCCGATTCCCGCTGGTATCAACTGGGTCGCGTGGCGCTCGACGGCCCCTGCACTGGAGAACAACTGACCCTGATCCCGGCCCCCGTCATGTGCTGGTCTGACTGGCGGAAACGTCATCCGAAAGGCGAAGTCCTGATCGCATCACGGGAGGAAGGCCGATTCTTCCGATCCCTCGCGACCGGCCCCGCACCTTCCCGATTCAACGCCACACAACCGTTCGCCCCGGTAAGCCGTACGGATGATCGCCTTCCACCGATGCTGCCGGTGACGGGCTTCCACTTTTCCGGCAAGTCCGTCGGAATCCCGATCAACCTCATCTCAAATCTCTCCTCAGGTGAACTGCGGATCCCAAACTTCGACTGGCCACTGACGCTGCTTCCGGAGGAGGGCATCGCCCGCATCGCCACACCGGAAGGCGCCATCGATGTCTCCCTGGTCGAAGGCTATTGGTTCGCATGGAGCGCTGCCCATCCAGAGGCCACGCTCGTCACCGGCCATTCCCTCGCCCCGGGCCGATTCTGACACGATGCACGTCGGAATGATTGCGGGGAGGCGATGTCCTCATCGCCATGGGAATTGCGTTGAACCGGCGACGGGGACGTCGCCACCCCGTCTCAGACCCGTGGAGTGCCACGCTCGTCACCGGCCATCCCCCCGTCCCGAGCCGATTCTGACACGACGCACGTCGGAATGATTGCGGGGAGGCGATGTCCTCATCGCCATGGGAATTGCGTTGAACCGGCGACGGGGACGTCGCCACCCCGCTTCAGACCCGTGGAGTGTCGCGATGGTTCGGGTCGACTCCGGTGCTGACATCGGGATCGGCTTCCCCGAGATTCAGCGCATCCACCTGATTTCCGCTGATACCATGAAACGCTTGTCCACATCCCTTCGGGCGGCCTTAGCCGTCGCCAGCATCGCGTGTACCCTGCCAGCCACGGCTGCGGATTCACTGGGCCGCGATTTCAAGCCCACGAAATGGCCCGCGGCCGCGGTTGCCCGTACCCACCAGGTCCATGGATTCGTGGAACGTCACGATGGCGCGATGGACGCGCTGATCGCGCCCGGCACCGAGATGGAGAAGCTCGCGGAAGGGTTCAACTGGTCCGAAGGCCCCACCTGGCTGCATCGGGAGAAGAAGGTCGTCTTCTCGGACGTACCTGAGAACATCATCTACGAGTGGTCGGAGAAGGACGGGCTCAAGACCTTCCTGAAGCCGAGCGGGTACACGGGCACCTCGCTGAACTTCCGCGAACAGGGATCGAATGGCCTCACCACGGACCGCGGCGGCAACCTGGTGGTTTGCCAGCACGGCGACCGGCGCATCTCCCGCTACGACGGGAATGGCCGTTTCACGCCCTTGGCCACGACCTTCGGGCTGCGGAAGTTCAACTCCCCGAACGACCTCGTCTTTGATCGCCGCGGCAACCTGTACTTCACGGATCCTCCGTACGGCTTGCACGGATTGAATGAGAGCCCCCTCAAGGAACTCCTGTTCAACGGCGTTTACCTGCGGCGCACGAGCGGCGAAGTCGTCCTCCTGTCCCGCGAGATGACCTTCCCGAACGGCATCGCGCTCTCCCCGGACGAGAAGACGCTTTACGTGAACCAATCCGACGGTGCCAAGCCGGTCGTCATGGCGTTCCCGGTGAAACCCGACGGCACCGTGGGCGAAGGCAAGGTCTTCTTCGATGCGGCACCGCTGGCAGCCAAGGGCCTCAAGGGAATGCCCGACGGACTGAAGGTGGACGTGCGCGGGAACCTGTGGGCCACCGGCCCCGGCGGGGTCCTGGTGATCGCGCCGGATGGCCATCTCATGGGCATCCTCAAGACCGGTGAAGCCACCGGCAATTGCTGCTGGGGCGACGACGGCTCCACCCTCTACATCACCGCCGACATGTACCTGCTCCGTATCCGCACCCTGACCAAGGGGCACGGGTTCGCACGGTAAGGCCAGACCTCGGATCTCAAGCGATCCGACGACGCAACTGGTGGGCGACCACCGCCGCGGCCGTCACCGCGGCGGTGTCGGCCCTGAGGATGGTTGGTCCCAGCGTGACCGGGGCATAGCCCGCCCTCAGGAGGCTCTTCAGTTCGGAAGCATCGAAGTCCCCCTCCGGGCCGATGACGATGGTGACATGCTGCGCTTCCGGGTGGGCCTCCAGGACTTCGCCGATCTCGCGCGTTCCGGGGGCGAGGGCGGCCACCAGGCCAACACCCGCGCGACGGGGTTCTCCCAACCATTCCGCGAGGGTTCGCGGGAGGCCGACCTGAGGCATCCACGGCGTCCCACACTGCTTCGTGGACTCCGCCACCGCCGCCTGCCAGTCGTCACGACGCTTCGCACGCTCCGACGGATCCACCTTGACCACGCAGTGGCGCGTGAGCAGCGGGACGATGCCGGCGACATCCAATTCCGTCGCCTTCTGCAACATCAGGTCCCATGCCTTGGACTTGGTCACCGCCACGGCGAGGACCACTTCGCCACGCCGCGGACGCGCCCGATCCCGGGAGGTGACGGCGACGTGCACCTCGCGTTTGGAAACAGAGGCCACCGTCCCCGAGGCGATGGTCCCCTGCCCATCCAACAGCGTGACGGTCTCACCGACCGTCACACGGAGGACAACCGCCGCATGGTGGCTTTCGGCGGCACTCAGGCTGACCACAGGCGCCGCCAAGAGCTCCGGGGCGACAAGGAAGCGATGCATGGCATGCGGTCTCTGAGCGGAGCAGGTCCAGCCCGGCGATCAGCTGAAGAATTCCTTGGCCTTCTCAAAGAAGCTCTTCGCCTGCGGATTCACGCTCTCGTCGCAAAGCCGCCCGAACTCCTCCAACTTGGCGCGCTGGGCCGCATTCAACCGTGTGGGAACCTCGACGCTCACGCGCACGTGCAGATCCCCGAGGCTGCCATCCTGAAGACTCTTCACCCCACGACCCTTGAGCCGGAACAACGTCGCCGACTGCGTGCCCGCCGGGATGGAGATCCGCGCCTTCCCGGTCAGGGTGGGCACGTCCACTTCCCCGCCCAATGCCGCCTGGACGAAACTGATCGGCACTTCGCAGAGAAGGTCGTCGCCATCCCGCTGGAAGATCTCGTGAGCGCTGACGGACAGCACCACGTAGAGATCACCGGAGGGGCCTCCTCGGGTTCCGGCCGAACCGTTGCCACTGGACCGAAGCCGCGACCCGGAATCCACCCCACCCGGAATCCGGATCCGGACCGTCGTCGGGGCATCCACACGCCCGTCCCCACCGCAACTCCGGCAGGGCTTCTCCACCACCTGCCCGGCGCCTTCACAACGGGGACACACCTGCTGGATCGAGAAGATGCCGCGGGACATCACCACGCGCCCGCGACCATTGCACTGAGGGCACTTGATGACCTTGGAACCTTTCTCGGCACCCGTCCCGCCGCAGGGCTCGCACTTGGTGGGCTTGGTGAACTTGATCTCCTTCTCGCAACCATTGACGGCCTCCTCGAGGGTGATCCGCAAATCATACCGCAGATCATCCCCGCGCTGGGGACCTGAGGGATCGCGTTCCTCGCCGCCGCCACCACCGCCAAAGAATTGCTCGAAGAAATCGGAACCACCAAAGGCCTGACGGAAGATGTCCGAAGGATCAGTACCACCGGCACCTGGCCGGAAGCCGCCTGCGCCGGCACGTGAGCGCGGATCAAAGGCGGCGTGTCCGTGCTGGTCGTAGGCCGCCCGCTTCTGGGGATCGCTCAACACCGAATAGGCCTCGCCCAGTTCCTTGAACTTCTCTTCGGCGGCCTTGTCACCCGGATTCTTGTCCGGGTGATACTTCACGGCCAGCTTGCGGTAGGCCTTCTTGATGTCCTCATCCGAGGTCCCCTTGGCGACACCCAGAACCTCGTAGAAATCGCGCTTCGTCGTGGCCATGAGGAATCAGGCTTGAGTGCCTTCGCTCGACTCCGTGGGAGCCGTACCGGGTGCCCGGGAAACAACAACGGTTGCTGGACGCAGCAACCGATCCTTGCAGCGGTACCCCTTCCGCAACTGCTGCACGACCTGCCCCTCGGGCACGTCCGCGGTCTCCTGTTGGGACACGGCATCGTGGAGGGATGGATCGAAGGGTTGGCCGACGGACGAGACCTCCTCGACGCCGAGTTCGCCCAAAACGCCCTTCAACTGCCCGTGGATCATGGAGACGCCCGCCTTGAGTGTGTCCACCGACGTCCCCGGAAGCTGCATGGCCTGCAATGCCATCTCGAAGGTGTCGATCACGGGAAGGATGCGCGTGACGACGGATTCCGTCGCCGCACGCCGGGCCTCGTCGCGCTCACGCTGGGCCCGCTTCTTGAAATTCTCGAAGTCGGCGTAGAGGCGGACAAAGCGGTCCTGGGCTTCCGCCCCCCGTTGGGCGGCGGCCTTCCATTCGGCCACCATTTCGGGGGTGAGGGTTTCAACAGGAGGAACGCCCTCGGGAGTTGCGTTCTCGGATGCGGGTGTACCGGGGACAGATTCGCTGCTCATCTTCTTCCAGAAATTCCAGTTCAAAGGCGCGTCACGGTAGTCAACACAAACGCGCCGGGCAATAGCTCAGGGCTCACGGAACCAACCCCGCCGTCTCAGGATACCCGCAGATCAGGTTGAGGCTCTGCACCGCCTGTCCGCTGGCCCCCTTGAGCAGGTTGTCCTCGGCACTGAGGACAATCAACCGACCGGTCCGCGGATCCAGACGCCACGCCAATTCCAGATAATTGGTTCCCACCACGTTCTTCGTGTCCGGCAGGGACTTCCCTTCCAGCACCCGGACAAAAGGTTCATTCGCGTACGCCGCGGCGTAGCAGGCGGCGATCTTCTCCCCGAGCGCTGCCGTTTCCGCCGCCGTCGAAAAGGCGGTGGTTGGCGCGAGGTACAGGGTGGTGTGGATACCCCGGTTCACCGGCATCAGGTGGGGGGTGAACTGGATCGTGACTGCCTGTCCCGCCGCCAACGAAAGCTGTTCCTCGATCTCCGAAAGGTGCCGGTGCTTTGGAAGCCCGTAGGCGCGCACACTCTCGTTGCACTCGCAAAACAGGTAATCGACCTCCGCCTTTCGCCCGGCACCACTCACACCACTGATGGAATCCGCAATGATCCCGCTCGGCCGGATCAACCCCGCCCGCAGCAAGGGCAGCACTGGCAGCAGGATACTGGTGGGATAACATCCCGGTGATGCGATCAGCCGACTTCCCCGGATGGCCTCCCGATGCACCTCCGGCATTCCGTACACCGCCGATTCCAACAAACCGGGGGCCGGGTGCGGATGGCCATAGAACTCCTGATAGGTCGCGGCGCTCCGCAGCCGGAAATCCGCGCTCAGATCGATCACGGTCTTCCCTGCGGCAACCAATGGCACCGCATACTCCGCCGCGACGCCGTGGGGCAGTGCCAGAAGGATCACATCGGCCACTTCGGCGAGAGTCGCTGCATTGGGTTCCGTGAACTTCAGCGCCTTCGCCTTCGGATGACTGGCAAACCGCGGGAACACCTGCGCCACCGTCTGGCCGGCGGACTGCCGGGAAGTGACGGCCACCAGTTCGGCATGGGGATGCTGCAGGAGGAGTCGCACCAGTTCCTCGCCCGAGTATCCGGAGGCACCGACAATCGCAACGCGCTTGGACATGATCGATAGGTTGAAAGCTGAAAAACGGGGCGTCGAAAACAAAAAGTCCCCGCCGGATTGCCAGCGGGGACGGTGAAATCCGGAAAGGATCAGCGCTTGGAGAACTGGAAGCGCTTACGGGCACCGGGCTGACCGTACTTCTTGCGCTCGCGCATACGCGGATCGCGGGTCAGCAGGCCGTCGGCCTTGAGGAGGGGACGCAGGGCGGCATCCACTTCGAGGAGCGCGCGGGCGATGCCGTGGCGCACAGCACCGGCCTGACCGGCAGGACCGCCGCCTTCGACGTTCACGCGGACGTCGAACTTGCCGATCGTCGCGGTGACGGTGAAGGGTTGGAGAACCGCACCACGGTGCTGTTCCAGCGGGAAGTAGACTTCGAAGGCGCGACCGTTGATCGTGACCTTGCCCGTTCCGGTCGAGACCCGAACGCGAGCGGTGGACGTCTTGCGGCGGCCGGTTCCGAGAAATTCAGTAATCTGAGCCATATCAGGAAATTTGCGGGGTCAGAGGAATCAACCGGCGTACTCCATGGTCTTCGGCTGCTGAGCCCCATGCGGATGCTCGGTGCCGGGATAGACCTTCAGCTTGGTCAGGAGGCGGTCTCCCAGACGGTTCTTGGGGAGCATGCCCTTGACCGCGTGCAGGACGAGGCGATCCGGGTGCTTCTCGCGAACCTCGGTGACGGAGCGGTAGCGTTCGCCACCCTTCCATCCGGAGTAGCTCATGTACTCCTTGTCCGCTTCCTTGTTGCCGGTCAGCACCACCTCGGCGGCGTTGATCACGACCACAAAATCGCCCGCATCCAGGTGCGGAGTGTAGGTGGGCTTGTCCTTGCCGCGCAGGGCATCGGCAACTTGAACAGCGAGGCGACCCAGAACGGCGCCCTTGGCGTCGATCACGCGCCACTCACGACGCTGTACATCAATCTTCGGCAGAAACGTCTTCATCTAAAATCCGAAAGCAAAGGAGCGGGATTTCTACCAAACGAACTCCGAAGGTCAACAAGTCATTCCCGAATTGTTCACAATTTCCATTCTCAACCCCCGATGCAGCTCATCGTGCGCGCCGGTTGAACGAAATCCGCCTGCCCAATCCGATGTCCCGCCTCCTTGCCTCGCACGATCTCGACGAGTCGGGAGGCCAGTTCCTGGTCGGTCGCCCCGCCCCGGAGCAAGGGCCGAAGGTCATGCTCCTCGATACTGAACAGGCAGGTCCGGATCTTTCCATCGGCAGTCAACCGAAGGCGGTTGCAGTGGCCGCAGAACGGCTCGCTCACGGGGGCGATCACCCCCACCTCACCCCGTCCGTCCGGGAAACGCCAGCGCCGCGCCGTCTCGCTGGGATGTCCTGTTTGATCCACCCGCTGCAACCCGAAGCGCGCCTTCAACCGTTCCACGATCTCGCGACCGGGAACCACCAACTCACGCTGCCAGGCCCGACTGCTGTCCAGCGGCATGAACTCGATGAAACGGATCGCGAGATTCCGTTCCCGCGCAAACTCGGCCAAAGCCTCGATTTCGTGGTCGTTCATGCCCCGGATGACCACCGCGTTGACCTTCACCGGTGAGAACCCCATCTCCTGAGCAAGGCGGATCCCCTCCAGCACCTCGTTCAACCCGTCGCGACCGGTCATCCGTCGAAAGTTCGCCGCGTCCAGCGAGTCCATGCTGAAGCTGACCCGGTGAAGCCCCGCTTCGCGCAACGCGGCGGCTTTGCGCGCGAAAAGGAAACCGTTGGTGGTCATCGCCAGATCCTCCACGCCCGCCAATCCGGACAGTCTCGCGATCAGTCCTTCGAGTCCCTGCCGCATCAGGGGTTCCCCCCCGGTGACACGAAGCTTGGTGACGCCGAGGCCGACGGCGATCCTGGCCACCCGCTCAATCTCCTCGTAGCTGAGTAATTGGGCCTTCGGCTTCCATTCGTAGGCGATCGGGGTCGCCGCTGGCCGCACCTTTCCCAACCCCTCCCAACGGGTTCGATAAAAGTTCGCTGCCTCCTCCGTCTCCGGAAGGCAGTACAGGCATCGGAAATTGCAACGGTCCGTCACGCTGACCCGTAGGTCGCGCATCACCCGGCCGTGCGAATCCCGAAGCTCACCCAACATCTCGGACGACCCTACGCGAGCCGGATCCCGACGCCAACCCGGCAACCGAGGCGAAATGGGGTGCAGGCCAAATCCGGAATCTCATTCCCACCGCTCCGGCGGCTTTGTCCCGGGGACAACTTCCGATAGGCTCGCCCCGTGGAAACCACTCCCACCCCGCCGCCGCTGACGCCCGGCACCCTGTATCTGGTCGCCACGCCGATCGGAAACCTTGAGGACATCACGCTCCGTGCGCTGCGCGTGCTCCGGGAATGCGACCTCGTGGCCGCCGAGGACACCCGGCACACAGGGCAACTCCTGCAGCATTTCAGCATCCGGAAGCCGATGATCAGTTATTTCCGCTTCAACGAAGCCCGGCGCGCCGCCGAAATCACCGAACGTCTCCGCAACGGTGGCACCGTCGCACTGGTCACTGATGCCGGCAGTCCTGGAATCTCCGATCCCGGGTCCCGGGTCGTTTCCGAGGTCATCGAGGCCGGCCTGCGTGTCGAACCGATCCCGGGCGCCTGTGCCATGGTCGCCGCGCTGACCGCCAGCGGATTGCCCACCGACGAGTTCCATTTCGCCGGCTTTCTTCCGGTCAAATCCGGCCAACGAGCCCGTCGGCTGGGCCAGCTTCTGGCACTTCCGGGCACGCTTTGCCTGTACGAGTCTCCCTATCGGGTCACGCGGCTCCTGCAGGAAATCGCCGCCGCCTCGCCGGCCCGCCGTGTGGTTGCCTGCCGCGAATTGACGAAGAAATTCGAGGAATGGCTTCGGGGGCCTGCCAGCGCTGTGGCCGCCGACCTCGAGCGGCGTCCCCGGAAGGGGGAATTCGTCGTGCTCGTCGCACCCACCACGGAATCGGAGGAAGTGAGCGAGCCCGACAGCGAAGAACCGCCGGCAAAGGCCGACAACTGACGTCCACCGCTTACTTCGTCGACGACGGCGGCAACTTGACGAGACCGAACTCCTTCGCGCGTTCGTCGAGGAAGCTGACGATGAGGCGGGTGAGGTCCACTTCGGCCAGATGGATCCGCCAGGCGAGCGGTGGAAGGATCATCAAGAGGCCCCACCACCACCCCCCGAGGAATCCGATCACGATCAGAAGGGCTCCGGCAATGGACGAGAACACGGCCCGCGCGAGGAAACTCCACGAGCCGTCGAGACGGCACCGCAGGACTTGCGTCCCATTGGACAGGTATTCGCCGGCAGTAACCAACCGAAGGCGTGCCCAACGGTTGCCGTAGATTTCCACGTCATACCGGCTCCAGCCACCGTCGGGCTTGTTCTGCCAGGACCGTTCATCGAGCCGTTCCAGCACCCGCTTGAGGAAGGCGGTACGATCGATCGCGCCTTCCGACCAGTACCGCAGCAGATGAAGCGATTCCTCGCGTCCTTCGAGGCTCAGGGAATCGAGGGTCTCCCGGGCACTCAATGGGGTTTGCTGACCCCGCAGGTGATTCTGGTGCCGGGCCCACCCGCGAACCACCGGCTGGAGCAGGAACAGCAGTGCCACCAGCGGACGGGACCACCAGCGACGCCGCGTGCGGGGCAAGTCTGCCTGGCAGGCCGCAACCACGCACATCACCAGCGAAAGGACCAGCGAGGCGACCCCGATGGTGCCCACGTGCGGGACCACGGAACCCAGCACCAGCAGCGGCAGGGTCGCCAGGAAGTGGTACTCCAGGCTCGTCAGGACCAACAATGTCAGGCCCGGGTTCGAGGTGTAGATGCTCTGGAAGAACCCCGTTCCGAAAAGTCCGTGGTAGATGATGGGCCGGCTCGTCTCCACGCCGATCTTGGCCGGCGAATAGATCCGTCCGTGCCAGATCGATCCGCCGAAGCGGTTGAAGTTCTCCGGATGCCGACGTTCGAGGAGGGCTTCGGCATCCCCATAGCCGGACTGCTGCCGGAGATACGCCTGGATGGTGTTCCGGCGATAATGCCAGACGAAACCGCCCGCGCTGAACCCGATCCGGTAGCCGCGTTGCTGCAACCGCCAGCAGACGTCCACGTCGTCCCCTGCCTTCCGATACACCGGGTCGAACCCACCCAACTCGACCAGCGCCCAGCGGTGAAAGGCCATGTTGCACCCCGGGATGTGCTCGGCCACGCGGTCGGTCAGCATCACGTGGGCCGGCCCGCCCGGTGAAACCATGACCGCGGCGGCCACGGCGGAATCGTCCCCGGGAAGGAAGTTGTGGCCGCCCATGCCAGCGAAGCCCGAATAGAGCAGGTCTCCCACCACGTAAAAGAGCCAGTCCTCGTCCGCCCGACAATCCGAGTCCGTGAAGGCGATGATTTCCCCGGTGGCCGCGTAAATCCCGGTATTCCGGGCGGCGCTCAACCCGCGATTGGTCTCATGGCGGATGTTCCGCACCTTCGGGAACAACGCAGCGATCTCAGGCGTCGGATCCGTGGATCCGTCATCGACCAACACCACCTCATAGTCGGGATAATTGAGGTTCTCGAGCGACTGAAGGCAGGTCTTCAGGGTCGACGCCCCGTTGTAGCTCGCCACCACGACCGACACCCGCGGGGATGCCGGCAACGGAAAATACGGTGCCACCCGATACTTCGCCTGAACCACCTCGAAGGCCGGCTTGGGCTCGCGCTCGCGGGTCGTCAGTCCGAACTCCCAATCGGTGATGCTCCTGCCGTCCTTGAACCAATCGTCCGTGAAGCTGTAGACGAACACCCCTGCCCCGCCACCCCGGAACGTCGCCTCGATCTTCCATCCCAGGATCTCCGCCTGACGCGCACGCCCCTCGCGCAACGAATCAATGCCAAACTCCCCGAGCACGAGCGGCTTCGTGTCCGCCAGCATCTGCAATCGCGCCAGGTAGTTTTCGAATGGCCGGCGTTCGTGCAGGTAGACGTTGAAGCAGTGGAAGTCGATGTCCCGCGGGCGCAGGAATTCCGTGGGCGGAAAGTTGCCGAACGTACACAGCAATTCCGGGTCCTCGGCCTTCGCGTCCGCCACCAACAGATCCAGGAAATCCGCCACGGCACCCGCCCCGCTCCACCGGACGATGTCGGCCGGGATCTCGTTGACGACGCTGAGCGCGAAGACCGCCGGATGCGCCCGCAACAATCGCGCGGCCCGCCGCACCCGGTCCCGAGCGTCCTGCCGGGCTTCCTCCGAATCCAGGAAGCAGAGGTGCTTGTTCCACGGCACATCCACCAGAACCTTCAATCCCTGCTCGTGCAGCAGGTCCAGGAACCAACGCGGCGGCAGGTGATAAACCCGCAGCGTGTTCGCCCCCAACTCGCGGATACGGTCCAGATCAAGAAGCGTCTGCTCACGTGTCGAGTAACCGTCCCCTTCCGGACCGGACCCAAAAGGACCATACGTCACCCCTTTGGGATGGAATTTGCGGCCGTCGACGCGGAAGAACTTGCCGTCAACGGTCACGCGGGCTCTGGAAGTGACAACCGTCGATGCCATCAGGATCGCGCTCCCCTCCAGCACAGGAGCGGACGCCGCCGCGGGGAGCGGCGGGACATCTTCCAGTTCGAGTAGAGCGACACGGGGCATGAGCTTGGGGGCCGGACGGGAGGATGCAAGAATTGCGAAGCTGGAATAAAAATGGCCCGCCGGTGTCTCACGCCGGCGGGCCCGCCTTCTCCTATGCGTTAACCCTGCCGGCACCTACCGGCAGAAAAGGGCGTGCCCGTGAAACCGGCGGTGATGATGCACCACGATCGGCCGGGGAGGAGGAAAGTAACACGGAGCCGGAGCCACGAACACGGGAGGAGGGGGGGTGTAGTAGACGACCGGCGCGGGAGCGGAAACATACACCACGGGAGCCGGAGCCGGCGCGTAGTAGACGGGAGCCGGAGGAGCCACCGGTGCCGCGGCCACATAAACCGGCGGCGCGTAAACCACCGCCGTGGTCGGCGCGCAGTGCGCCGAATCAAACGCCCGGGCGACCACGCTCGCGGCAACCACACCCGTCAGGACCTTCCCGGCCACCGCCCACTCCCGATCCCCCGCCCGGACTTCCGGAGCAAAGGCGCCCAGAGCGAGGGCGAAGGTGGTGGTGGCAGCGATCAGTGTCGTTTTCATTTTGAGAGGCTCCGTATTCGCGAAGCTGGAGGGCAGACTGATGCCTTCCGGCTTTATTCACGCGCCCCTCAAAATCCTACCGGTAAATAAGATACCTCGATCGCCGCCGTTCAAACGCACGCATCCCTCGATCCCGCACCTTCAGGATCGCCTTCAGCGGCTTGCCCGCTTGGATCGCTTCCCACGTCGCCGCATCCCCCAGCAGCGTTCCCAACCGCTCGGGCTTCAGTTCGGTCGGATACAGCCGATACAGGGTTGAAGTGAGCAACATGCCCAGATCCGACGCCCGCAACCGGTCGCGGTCCGTCACCAGGATCTGAACCCCTCCGCACTCCTTCCCCTGAAAGACGCTTGCCGTGGGTGTGAAACGCGTCGGCACGAACCGCACCCCGGGCAACTCCGCTGCGTTCAATTCCGCCGCCAACCGCAGGTCATCGATGTACGGAGCGCCAATCACCTCGAACGGCGTGCCCGTTCCGCGACCCACGCTCAACGCGCAGAACTCCAGGACCCCCACCCCGGGGTACAACGTGGCCTCCGTCAGCGAACGCATGTTCGGCGACGGATTGGTCCACGGCAGTCCCGTGGCATCATACCAGGCCTTGCGACGCCATCCACGACACGGAACCACCGTCAGCTTCACACCCAATGCGCGCTCCGCATTGAACATCTGCGCCAACTCCCCCGCCGTCATGCCGTGCCGCAACGGAATCTCGTGCCACGCCACGAAACTCCGCGCCCCCGTCAGCACCGGCCCCTCCACCCGCGTTCCCGTCACCGGGTTCACACGGTCGAGCACGATGAACTCCTTGCCTGCCTTGCCCGCCACTTCCATGCAGTTCCCCAGCGTCGAAATGTACGTATAGAACCGGCACCCGATGTCCTGGATGTCGAACACCAGCACATCCACGCCCGCCAACTGCTCCAGCGTCGGTGCCCGGCGCTCCCCGTAGAGGCTGTACACGGGCAACCCCGTCTTCTCGTCACGGCCGTCCGACACCTTCTCGTCCAACAGTCCGCGGATGCCATGCTCCGGCGAAAACAAGGCCACCAACTCCACCCCCGGTGCCGCATGCAACAGGTCGATCGTTGGCCGACGTGTCCGGTCCCGTCCCGTGTGGTTGGTGATCAATCCCACCTTCCGCCCGCGCAACGCCTCGAACCCCGTCTGCACCAGCACGTCGATGCCGTTCAGGACCCCATCCCCCGACGCATCCGCCGCTCCCATCCCCCAGTCGCCATCTTCCCACCCGCCCTCGCGCATCGCCCCTTCCTTGACCGGCCATTCGACATCCGGCAGCGCTTCGGCTGCCAGTGTTCCCACCCGCTTGCGCAACGCCCGCGCATCCCCGGCCTCCGTCGGATGGTTCCGGTTCGACATCACGATCACGAACGTCTCGGTCTCCGGATCAATCCACATCGACGTGCCCGTCCAGCCCGTGTGGCCGTAGGAACCAAACTTGAACCGCGAACCTCGCGGCCCTGCGTAAGGCGAATCAATGTCCCAGCCCAACCCGCGCGCCGGCAAACCGGCCGGCGATTGCACCGTGGTCATCCACCGCACCGTCTCCGCCTTGAACAGGCGTTTCCCATCGAGCACGCCTCCGGACACCATCATCCGCGAGAACCGCGCCACATCCGATGCCGTGGTGAAGATGCCGGCATGCCCAGCCACCCCGCCCATGCGCCGCGCCGTCGGATCATGCACTTCCCCATGGAAGAACGTCGCATCCCCGGTCCGCTCGGTCGGTGCAATGCGGGACACGTCCTTCGAAGCCTTCCCACGACGCCGGTAGCCCGTGTCGGCCATCCCCAGCGGCCCGAAGATCTCCGCGGCTGCGAAGGCATCGAGTTCACGACCGGAAACGCGCCGGACCAACTCGCCCAGCACGATGAAGTTGATGTCGCTGTAGACGAACTTGCTGCCAGGGGTTTGCGTCGGTGTCTCCGCGGCGGCGAGCTTCAAGGCAGCGTCCCAGCCTTCCCACGCGGTGGCGCGACCCAACCCCGGGCGCAGCCCACTGACGTGGGTCAACAGGTGCCGGACCGTGATCGCCTCCTTGCCGTTGGCCGCAAACTCCGGGAAGTACTTCGCGACCGGTGCTTCGATGTCGATCTTGCCGCGTTCTGCCAGCAGCAGGATCGCCGGCGTGGTCGACAACACCTTGGTCAACGACGCCGCATCAAACACGGTGTCTTCGGTCGTGGGCTCGATCTTTGGTTCCACGGCACGGTTTCCGTAGGCCTTGTGATACTGGGTCCCCCGATGCTCCACCCACACCACGCCGCCCGGCAACTGCCCTGCGGCGATGGCGTCCGCGAAGGCCTGATCGATCGCGCGGAGCTTGTCCGCCCGGAAAGGCTGGGACACCCGGGCCTGTGTGACCTCCGCATCCTTGCCCCGGGCCACACAACCCAATGACGCCGCCAGGAACAGGCAGCACACCCCCCACATCCATCGTTTCCCGCGAATCATCGCCACATGATAGGCACATCCACCCCCCGGACCGCCAGCGGCAGGAAACTGGGATCTGGCGACTGGGGCGTGGCAACTCCCTTGAAGGCCGGGTTCCCTCACCCGGCGAAGAGCTCCTTTGAAGGCCGGGTGCCCTCACCCGGCGAAGGGCTCCTTTGAAGGCCGGGTGCCCTCACCCGGCGAAGGGCCCCTTTGAAGGCCGGGTGCCCTCACCCGGCGAAGGGCTCCCTTGAAGGCCGGGTGCCCTCACCCGGCGAAGGGCGAGGCCACTTGAAGTTGGGACGATTCAGGATCGGAGCCGACGCAGGACTGGAAACCGGGAACTCGATCTGCCCGCCGCGTGGGGGCACGCAGCCTGCACGGCGCCGCCGCGTGGGGGCACGCGGCCTGCACGAACTTTCTTCAAACTTGAAACTGAAAACCTGGAACTCTGCCCCCAACGCTTCTTCGGTTGGCTCTCGGCCATTCGGTGTCTAGCGTCCCCGGATGCTGAGCGCGGCGCTGTGGCTGGACATCTTTCACCCGGAAATGTGGATTCAAAATCCCCTGTTCCTGGTCGGAATCCTTTTCCAGATCTGGATGTGCATCGATGCCGTCCGACGCGGCGAATGGATCTGGGCCGTCTGCATCGTCGTCTTCTCGGTCCTTTCCGCCATCCTCTATTTCTTCCTCGTTTATCGGCAGCAGGGACCGGTCGGTGGAGGCTCCGTCGGATTCGAACTCCCGGGCGCACGCGCACGGGCGCGTCTCAAGGAGATCCAGAACCGGATCCACCATCTTGACCACGCGCGCGACCACCTCGACCTCGCCGACCACTACTTCTCCCTCGGCAAGTTCTCCAAGGCGGAAATCAGCTACCGCGAATCCCTGAAGCGCGACCCGAACGATCCCGACGCGATCGCGCACCTGGGCCAATGCCTGCTCCGGCTCAAGCGTCCTGCCGAAGCCAAGCCGCTCCTCGAACAGGCCCTCGCCGCGGACGCCAGCCACGACTACGGCCACACCCAGATGGCCCTCGCGGAAACCCAGACCGCGCTCGGCGAAATCGAAACCGCCATGGCCACCTGGCAGAAGATCCTCGAAAACCACGGATACGCCCGCGCCAAGGTCCAGTACGCCGAACTGCTCCATGCCCGCGGTCAGGTCGAACCCGCCCGCGCCCTCGTCCGCGAACTCATCCAGGACGACCAGTTCTCCCCCAAGTTCCAGCGCGCCCGTGACAAGACCTGGATCCGGCGGGCCAAGCGGTTGCTCTGATCGTCTGTGCTCTACTGGATCGAACACATCGCGGTGACCGGGTGCGCCATCTCTGGCGTGCTGGCCGCCGCCGGGCGCAAGGTCGATCTCTTCGGCGTCATCGTGCTCGCCATCGTCACCGCCTTCGGTGGCGGCACGCTGCGGGACGTGATCCTCGGGGACCTGCCCGTGTTCTGGATCCGCGACACGCGTTACCTCTACACCGTCGTGGTGGCGGCGGTGTTCGCCTTCTTCGCGGCACGTCGGTTCGCCTTTCCCGAGTCCGTGCTTCAGGCCACCGACGCCGCCGGCCTCGCCCTGTTCTCCATCCTGGGAGCCCGCAAGGCCATCGCGGTCCTCGCCGCCCACGACCTCCGCGAATCCCTGCTCGTCATCGTCGCGATGGGCGTCGTGACCGGGGTCGCCGGAGGGGCGCTGCGCGACATCCTCATGCGCGAGATCCCGCTGGTCTTCCGACGCGAGATCCACCTGTACGCCACGGCCGCCGCGGCCGGCACCACCGTCTTCGCTGTCCTTCGACGACTCGGCTGGGAGGAAAACCAGGCCGCCACCGCAGGCATCGTCATTGTCCTCGGCCTCCGCCTCGCCGCCATCCGGTGGAAGCTCTCCCTCCCGCTCTTCCGGAAACACGACGAACCGGAACACTGATTCCAAGAAAAGCGGTTGGATCCACAGATTTCACAGATTCCACAGAGCACTGATGCCAAAACGGGCGGTTGGATCCACAGATTCCCCCGATTCCACAGAGCACTGATCCCAAAACGGGCGGTTGGATCCACAGATTCCCCCGATTCCACAGATTGGAAGCGGGTTATGGGAGGTTGTCGTTTCACCCCGCGGGTGCCGTGGAATCAGCGAAGCCGCGGGGACTACTGTTCCGGTCCATCTGTGAAATCTGTGAAATCGGTGGATAACCCAATTGCCGCTTTCAGGGAACCGGTAAGGCCGGATTCGACGCCAGCACCCGACGCACCAGCATCCCCAACCGCGGCAACCGGTCGATGTCCGACTCCGCAAACCACTGCGAGCGCACCGCCGTTTCGATCGACTTCAACGCCGCCTTCGGATCGTTCCGCGAAAGATGCAGTTCCAAGAGCTTCGTCAGCACCACGCGCGCGGCATCCGGGTCCCGGGACAACTCGCCCGCACGACCAGGAGGCGTTCCGAACGCGGTGGCCGCGACGCTCTCGAATTCCTCCAGCTTGCCCCGGTCGCACAAAACCTCCGCAAGATGGAACAGGTGCAACTGCTTCTCGGCTTCGTCCAGCTTCACCGCGACCCGCGCGAACAACTCCACCTCGGCATTCGGATACTGGTAGTACACCGACCGCTGCGCGCGGTGCACCAAGAGCAACAACCCAGCGTATTGCCGAAGCAGGTTCACGTCCTGCAAGGCCTCCTCCGCCTGCATCTCCGGTCGCGCCGCCAACCGCTCCATCTCCGCCTCGCTCGCCGGGGATCGTCCCGCCATCTCCGTCAGCGCCTTCAGGACGAACGTGTTCGTCGGTTGCATCGCGAGGCACCGGAGCAGGTATCCCCGGTTGACCGTATCGTCCAGCATGCCGGGCTGGATCACTCCGCCGACGTAGGCCCCAAGGTCGCCTGGATCAAAGGGGTGCTTCGCCAGCCACTCGCCCAGCAACGTCCGCGGGCGCACCGACCGCAGTTCGCTCACCCGACGGAACCGGGTGCTGGAACGGCGAGCGAAGAAGGCCCGCTGCGCCGCGTACTCGAGGCGCGGAAAGAGGTCGCTGTGGACAGGTGTCCCTTCCGGCGCAAGAAACGCCCCATCCCCGAAGGCCACATGCTGCAATCCCAGCAGCACCGGAAAGCGCGTGATCTGGATGCGCGCCAGGTCCGCCTTCACCTCGGGCACCGCAAAACGCCTTGCCGCCGCCTCCACATCCGGCGTCCACCGCTCCGTCGTTCCCAGCAACAGCACATCGCCCGGTCCCACCTCCCACACGCTCATGAATGGGAACACTGATCCGAACGTGCCCACCACCATCTCGAAGATGGCATCGTCGGTCTCATAAGCCTGGAGCCACTGCACCATCACGCCGCCGGGTTTCATCTGCCTCCGGCAATCCTCGTAGAACTCCTGGCTGAACACCGCGGCCACACCCGCCCTCCACGGATTCGAGGGCTCTGCCACCACGACGTCGTACTTCACCGGCGTCGTCTTCAGGAAGGTCTTGGCATCCTCGATGTGCACCTGCACCCGCGGATCTTCCAGCGCCTTTCCATTGAACGGAGCAAAGAACCGGCGCGCCGCCTCCACCACCTCCGGCAGGATCTCCACCAGGTCCACCCGGGTCACCCCGGGGTACCGCAACGGCACCCCGGCCGTCACCCCGCTCCCGCACCCGATCACCAGCACCTCCGTCGCATTCGTGTGCAGCAGCATCGGCACATGCCCCAACAGGAGCTGCGTGCTCATGTCCTGCCCCGTACTCCCATCCGGCTTCCCGTTCACACGCAGGCTCAGTTCACCACCTGCCTCCGGGTTTCCCTGTTGCATCACCGACACCGTCGAACCCGCACCGTGCTTCAGATACAAGGGCACCAATTCGCGACCCAACCGCTGGAACTCCGCCCAGGTCGTCGGGGCCACCGGCATCCACCACGCACCAAATCCCATCGACTGATCCCAGCCCCGGCTGAATTGCGCTGCCACCCCCACCGCCACCAGCACCGCCAGAGCCGGAGGTCCGAGCAATCCCGGACGCCACCGCGGCACCCGGTTCCATCCCAGGATCAAAAGTCCAATCGCCGCATTGAGCCCGATGCCCACGCCGAACGTCGTGGCCAGTCCCAGCACGGGCAGCAGGACCATCCCCGTCAGGACCGCACCCAGCACCGTGCCCAGCGTGTTCACCGCGAACACGCGACCCACGGATCCACCCGTCCGGGCCAGTTCCACCGTCGCCACGCGACTCGCCAGCGGGAGCGTAGTGCCCAGGCAAACCGCCGGCACGAACATCACCCCGAAACACACCACGCCCTGGAACAGCTCGTACAAGGGGTACGCCTCCGGCGTCCGGTTCAGTTGGCTCGCAATCCGGATGAACCAATAGGGCAGGCGTTCGTACAGGAACAGCGACAGGAACAGCGACCCCGCCAACCCCAGTTCCGCCCAGGCAAACGCGGTCAACGTGTCCACGGCCGGCTTCCAGCGGCAGATGATCCAACCACCCACCGCGATCCCGGAGATGAAGGTGACCAGCATGAGCGAATACGCATGCGTCGTGGATCCCAGTGCCAATCCCAGCAACCGCGTCCACGCCACCTCGTACAGCATCGCCACAAACCCGGAAATCCCGATGCCGATCACCGCCAGACGCAGTTGCGCCGCGCTGTACACCTCGCCGCCATCGCGGCCGCCCCCAGCCGGGACTCCTCCCAACGGGGCCACCATCGTTCCCGCATCGCCTTCCCGTACCCCCAGCACCCACGCCGTCACGCCGATCAACAGACTCATCCCGGCCCCCGCCTGCACCACCGACTCCAACCCATACGCCGGGATCCACCACCAGTCCGCCAGCAACACGCCGACGACCGCACCCGTGCTGTTGATCGCATAGAGCGCGGCCACCCGTCCCCGCAGCTCCGACAACGCCCGCGTCACATACCGCGTCAACGCGGGCAGCGTCGCTCCCATCAGGATCGTCGGCGGAAGGATGGCCACCGCCGCGAAGGCACCCTTCAACAGCAGCAGCATGCCGGGTCCCGGCTTCAGCGCCGTGACCCATCGCGGAAATACCGATTCCAGCACCGCGAAGTAGGATGGAAACAGAAGCGCATAGACGCCGATCGCCACCTCAAGCCCGGCGTACAGCAACAACGGCCGACGCAGCGTATCGACCTTCGGTCCCAGCCACGCATTGCCGATCGCCAACCCACCCATGAAGGCCACCAGCACCGCCATCACCGCGTCACTGGTATGCCCAAGGAAAAGCGCCAGGTAACGCGTCCACACCACCTGGTAGACAAGCCCGGCAACACCCGACAGAAAGAAGCTGGCCAGGACGATCCCAAAGACCGCCCGCGATGAGGGCTTCATGCTCCTGTGAGTCTACTTTCTGTTCCCCATCCACCCCAAGTTCGGAAAACGGAAACGTCGCCCACCGGCCACATCCAGCAACGCCCTCCCGTCACCGCGCCGCATTCAGGCACACGAGCCGATCCTCCGAACGGAGGAACAGGCGTCGGTCGCTCAGGATGGGTGCCGCCCAGCAGGGATACTTCATCGAAGGCACCTGCCAGCGTCCCAGCTCCCGGCATTCCGTCGGGGTTGGCTCAAACATCCCGAGCAGCCCGCCCTCCCCCAGGGCAATCAACCGACCTTCCGCGAGCAGGAAGGAACCACGCCCGAACACCGGGGGCTGTTCCGCGCTGTGGGGCACCCAGCGCTCATTCCGTTCCCATTTTACCTTGCCCGTGGACCACTCCACACACCGCAGGAAGGCGTCGGGTTCATTGCGACCACTGAATCCGTACAGGTGCCCATCGAGGAGCATCGGCTGGCTCCAATGCATCTCCAACCCCAGGCCCTTCCACATCTCGGCGAACACGCGGTTGCCCGGCTCCATCCGCAGCATCACGGAACCCGAGCGGAAATAGGCGCTCGATATCAGCACCTGGTTGCCGTCCACGACCGGGGTCATGGCATTCACGGAGTCGTCGACGCGCGCCCGGAACCATCGCGAAAAGTGGACCGCTCCATTCGTCGGGTTCAGCGCCACCAATCCCTGGCGCATGCAGGCGAAAAGCACGCGCTCCCCGTTCACCGTCGCGGTCCTCAACGACGCGTAGCTCGCCGTCTTTTCCCACTCGCGCCATTCCACCTTCAAATCCCCGGGCCAACCATGCATCGGCAGGCCTTGCCAATTCTTGCGCCCCACCGATTCCCACCGCGTTGCCCCGGTCTCCGGATCAAACGCCACCACGCCGGCATCCGTCTGCCCACCAACCATCACCAACAGGAGTCCACCCTCGAGGATCGGCGTGCTGCCCACGCCGAAGAACGCTTCGGGAACGTTGAAATCCTTGGCCGTGTCCCGCTGCCAGACACGCTTTCCCGTGGCGCGCTCCACGCAGGTCAACTTGCCCTCTGCGCCAAACGTATAGACCCGTTGTTGTGTCAGGATCGGCGCACACCGCGGCCCGTTGTTGTAGCCATACGGATCCCGGTACGCCGATGGATACCCATGCCGCCACCGCGATGCACCCGTCGCCGGATCCAGGGCCTCAATGATCTCCTCGTTCTTCTCACGATGGAAAACCACCAGCATCCCGGAGAGCAGCGACGGCGCGGAATACCCCGTCCCGATCGGACGATCCCACAGCACGGGCAACCCATTCGTGGGAATGGCCCGGACCAACCCGGTCTCTAAAGAAGTTCCATCCTGGCGCGGCCCGAGGAACTGCGGCCAATCCTCACCAAGGACACCAACCATGCCGGCCAGCACCAGCAACGCACCGGCACAAAATCTCCCCGGGAATGTCATGCCGGGATTTCAGTCATCCCTCCCCCCCGAGGCAAACCAGATCCAACGGCGATCTTCGGGATCGGTCGGATCAGTCGGATCAGTCGGATCAGTCGGATCGGTCTGATCCGACTGATCGTCCCAAACCCCACTCAATCCCCGGACTGCCAATCCCCCAGCTTCAGGAACTCACGCGCCTTGCGGCGTTCGTAGCGGTGTTTCTGGGATTTCCGAGGCCGGTCTTCGACGGCGCGGAAGGGATGCTTGGGATCACGAAGTGTCTCCGCAAGGAGATCATTGGTCTTGGTCATGGCGTGTCACTCGTTCGCGATTACGATCGAGGCCGACGTCGTCCTCCAACCCTGGGTCCCACCGGAGTACGGCGCCCGACCGGGAATCATGGTCTGGTGCAACCACCAACCCACTCTTCCCGGGATCCCTTTTTCCCAAGGAGCTCTGAACTGTCAACCAAAGGTTCCAGAATTGTTGCTTTGGCCCGGAACGAACGTGGTGCTTTCCCCCTCCAAGGAGCTGTGCTTTGCTGTGTCGAACTCCTGAACCGGTCATGCTCAACCTGAAACTGCTCATCATTGGCGGCGGTTGGATGGTCACCGCGTTGGTCTGGGCCGCGTGGCGGCTCCGCAATGCCGGCTCGGAATCCATGCCGGCGTGGCTCCGCGCCCTTTTCACCGGCTGCTACCTCCTGACGCTCTGGGGGGCTACCCACCTCGCCAGGAAGTACACCGCCGGCATGCAGGGTGGCTTGGCCCAACTCTACGCCATGACCATCTACATGGCTGCCTTTCTTGGCGTGTTCATCCTGTGGCATAAACACATCCTCGGGTTCTTCGCCAGCCCCATCACCAGCCTCATCGATGGCGGCACGGAAGCACCCATCCCCAAGCCCGCCTACTCCCAGGCCATTGCCCTCCGCAAGCAGGGTGAATTCGACAAGGCCCTCGAAGCCGTCGAAAACGAACTCCTCCGCTTCCCCAACGATTCCCAGGGCTGGCTGCTCAAGGCCGACATCCTCGCCATCAACCTCCGCCAACCCCAGCTCGGCATCCTCACCCTCCAGGAGTTCCTGCCCAAGGCCGACACCGCCACGATCTCCGCCATCCTCCTCCAACAGGCCTCCATCCAGCTCAAGCAACTCGCCGATCCCAAGGGGGCCCGCGACTCCCTCCAGCGGGTCTGCGACGAGTACCCCGGCACCGAAGTCGCCCGGCTCGCATTGCAGCAAATGGCCCATCTCCCCACCGAGGCCTGGCTCCAGGGAAACCCCCTCGGCGATCGCGAAAGCCTCCCCGTCGTCCAGCACTCCGTGAAGATCGGCCTCGTCGCGGATCACGGTGCTTCCATGCTCCGTCCCGAGCGCACCGCGGAGGAACGTTCGCAGGAACTCGCCCTGCGCCTCGTCGAATGCCCAACCGATGACGAGGCCCGCGAGAAACTCGCGCGCCTCTACATGGACGAACTCGGTCGCCCCGATCTCGCCCACCAGGAACTCGAAACCCTCATCGCCACGCCCGGCCAACGCGATCGCGACGTCGTCCGCTGGATCAACCTCACCGCCGACGCCCACCTCAAGAGCCCCGAGGGTCTCGAAGGCGCCCGCCTCGCCCTCCAGCGGATCATCGAGCGTTTCCCGACTTCCGCCGGTGCCCAACTCGCCTCGCAACGGTTGTCCGTCATCCAACGCGACATCGCCGTCCACCGCACGGAACAGACCCTCAAGCTTGGCCCGCACCTCGGAAACATCGGGCTCGCGACAGAACGCCGATTCTCCGCCAAACGAGCCCATCTCCCCGGACTCCTTCCCGATCCCGAGGCCGAGGAATCCGCCCCACCCGCCGCGTGATACCGCTCCCTGCCGTGTTTGAATCCTTGAAGCACCTCCTTCGCCGCACCCTCTGCCTCACGTGCTGCATTGTCTGGTTCTGGCCCTTCCCGGAACGGGCAACAGCAGCTCCGGACGCCTCGGGTCACTGGGCCTTCCAACCTGTCCGCCCTGCGCCCATCCCCGCCGTCCGCAACACCCCGTGGCCCCGGACCGAGATCGACGCCTTCATCCTCGCCCGACTCGAAGCCGCCAATCTTTCGCCCGCCCCACCCGCCGAAGCCCGCACCCTCCTCCGCCGGCTGACCTTTGATCTCACCGGACTCCCGCCAACGCCTCAACAGGTCGAGTCCTTCGAGACGGAGCTCACGCAGGACCGCGAAGCCGCCATCGCCCGCTGCGTCGATCGTCTCCTCGCCAGTCCGGCCTACGGCGAACGGTGGGGCCGCCACTGGCTCGACGTCGCCCGTTTCTCCGACACCAAGGGATACGTCTACGGCCGCGAGGAACGCCGCTTCATCCACGCCACCGCCTACCGCGACTGGGTCATCCAGGCCTTCAACACCGACCTTCCCTACGACCGCTTCCTCCGACTCCAGATCGCCGCCGACCAACTCGTCGCGACGGACTCCCCGGACCTCGCCGCGATGGGCTTCCTCACCATCGGCCGGCGTTTCCTGGGCGTCACCCACGACATCATCGACGACCGCATCGACGTCGTCACCCGCACCACCCTGGGTCTCACCGTCACCTGCGCCCGCTGCCACGACCACAAGTACGACCCCATCCCCACCGACGACTACTATTCGCTGTACGGCGTTTTTCACGGCACCGACGACCTTCCCGTCGCCCTCGGATCCGTTGCTGACTCCGTCGCCAACGAGCGTCTCCAGAACTACCACACGAAGCAGGCCCAACGCCTCGGCGAAGCCAACGCACGCCTCCGCACACGCCTTGCCGATTACCTCGTCGCCCAACTCGAACTCCAGAACTACCCCGAGGAAGGCTTCGAACAGATCCTCGCCGACGGCGACATCATCCCGCACTCCGTCCGCCGCTGGCGTGATTTCCTGCGCCAGTCCAAGGGCACCCAGCATCCGCTCTTCGAACCCTGGCATCGCCTCGCCGCCATCGAACCGCGGGAGGGTCCCGCGTTCGCTGAACAGGCCCACGCCATCCTCGAACCGCTGCTCCCCGATCCCCGATTCAACGAACGCGTCCGTCACGCCTTCCAACAACCGGTCGCCTCGATGCGCGACGTCGCCGCCCGTTACGGGGAGATCTTCCGGTCCGCCGAAGCCGAGTTCAACGCTGCCTCCAAGGCCACCCCACCCACCACACCTCCCGCAGCAATTGCTCAACTCCGCGACTTCCTCCATTCGCCCGAGTCGCCCACCACCGTTCCCGACACGGCCATCGTCAACATCGAGTACTACCTGCCGACGCCCGTCTGCGAGGAACTCAACAAGCTCCGTGCCGACGTCGACCGACGCTGGATCGAAGTTGCCCAACCCGCCGCATTGATCCTGCGCGACCGCCCGGCCCAACCCAACCCGCGCGTGTTCCGCCGCGGCAGCCCGTCGCAACCCGCCCACGAGGTTCCACGTCAGTTCCTCCGTCTCCTTGCCGGCCCCGAGCGTCGCCCATTCGCCCACGGAAGCGGTCGCCTCGAACTCGCTCACGCCATCACATCCCCCACGAACCCGCTGACCGCCCGCGTGCTCGTGAACCGCGTCTGGCAACACCACTTCGGCCACGGCCTCGTCGACACCCCCAGCGATTTCGGTCTGCGCGCCCAACCTCCTTCGCACCCCGAACTCCTCGACTGGCTGGCCCAGCGCTTCATCACCGACGGCTGGAGCCTCAAGAAGCTCCACCGCCACATCCTCCTCAGCGCCGTCTACCAGACGGCGCACCAACCCGCGCCGGAAGCCGATCCGAACCACCGGCTCCTCGCGTCATTTCCCGGCCGTCGACTCGAGTTCGAACAGGTCCGCGATGCCATGCTCGCCGTGTCCGGCGAACTCAGCCTCGCCCAGGGCGGAAAATCCGCCGACCTCCTCGACGCCGCCAACCGCCGCCGGACCGTCTACGCCTTCGTCGATCGTCAGTTCCTGCCCGGCGTTCTCCGCACCTTCGACTTCGCCAACCCCGACCTCCACGTCGCCGTCCGTCACGAGACCACCGTCCCGCAGCAAGGACTCTTCTTCCTCAACGGCCCGTTCGCCGCGCAACGCGCCCGTGAACTGGCCCGCGCTTCCGACGGCCTCGCCGCCCCGGACCGCATCCACCGCCTGCACCTGGCCCTCTTCCAACGCAAGCCGACCGGAGCCGAGGTCACCACCGGCCTTCGCTTCATCCAGCAGGCGCTCGAATCCGACGCGCTCCGTGGCAGACCTCCCGAGCCTTCGCCCTGGCTCCACGGCTTCGGCGAATACGATGAATCGACGAAACGCCTGAAGTCGTTCAAACCCCTGCCCCACTTCACCGGCAGCGCATGGCAAGGTGCCGAAACGCTGCCGGGCGGAGAAACGGGTTGGGCCCAACTCACAGCCACCGGCGGTCACCCCGGAAACACACGCGCCTTCGCCTGCATCCGCCGTTGGACCGCGCCGCGCGCGGCCACGGTTTCGTTCTCCGGAACGCTCATTCACGAACCGACTGAGGGCGACGGCGTCCGCGCCTTCGTCATCTCCAGCCGTCACGGCACGGTAACGTCTGCCTCGGTCCACCACGGCCGCACGGATCTCGCCGTTGGCTCCCTGAAAGTGGAAGCCGGTGACACCCTCGACTTCCTCGTCGATATCGGCGCAGGCCTCGGCTACGACCAATTCCTCTGGAACCCCGTGATCACCTCCGATTCCACGAAATGGGAAGCCTCACGCGGGTTCTCCGGTCCCGGCAACGCCACCCAGACGCTCAACCCCTGGGAGCAATACGCCCACGTCCTGCTCCTCACCAACGAGTTCGCCTTCGTCGACTGAACTCCGCCATGCCCATGAACCCGTTCCATTCCCGCCGCGACTTCCTCCGCCGATCCGGCATGGGCCTGGGTGCGCTGTCGCTCGCGACGCTCGGCACCTCCGCGTCCTCGCCGGCTCCTGCCCCTTCACCGCTCGCGCCACGCGCCCCGCACTTCGCGCCGCGCGCCAAGCGCGTGATCCATTTCTTCCTCAACGGCGGTCCTTCCCACGTCGACACCTTCGATCACAAGCCAGCCCTCACGCGCTACGCCGGCCAGCCCATCCCCGGCGAATACCTCCGGACCGAACGGAAAACCGGAGCCGCCTTCCCTTCCCCGTTCCCTTTCCGCCGCTATGGGCAGAGCGGACTCGAAATCTCCGATCTCTTCGCCCGGACCGCCGCCCACGCCGACGACATCGCCGTCATCCGATCGATGCACGCGCAGGTTCCCAATCACGAACCCTCGCTGATGCTCATGAATTGCGGCGACAGCGTCCAGGTACGTCCCTCCTTCGGTGCTTGGACGCTGTACGGACTCGGCAGCGAGAACCAGAACCTGCCGGGATTTGTCGCCATGTGCCCCGGCGGCATGCCCATCAAGGATTCTGAGAACTGGCAGTCCGCCTTCCTCCCTGGCGTCTTCCAGGGAACGTTCGTCGATCCCCAGCACCGCGAGGTCGCCAAGCTCATCGAGCACATCCGCAGCCCGCACGCCGACGTGGCCACCCAGCGCCGTCAACTCGACCTCCTGCAGGAACTCAACGCCGTCCACCAGCAGCAACGCGGCAACGACCCGCGCCTCGAGGCGCGCATCCAGTCCTTCGAGCTCGCCTTCCGGATGCAACTCGAAGCCTCCGACGCCTTCGACATCCAGCGCGAACCCGCCCATGTCCGCGCGGCTTACGGCGACACCGTCCATGGCCGCCAGACCCTCATCGCCCGCCGTCTCCTTGAACGAGGCGTGCGCTTCGTCCAACTCTGGCACGGCGCTGGTCAACCGTGGGATCACCACGACAATATCGAGGGCAACATCCGCACCCACTCCAATGACATCGACGGCCCCATCGCGGCCCTCATGACCGACCTCAAGCAACGCGGCCTCTTCGAGGACACCCTCATCCTCTGGGGCGGCGAGTTCGGTCGCACCCCGTCCGTCGAACTCGGCGACGGAGGGAAATCAAAACTCGGACGCGACCACAACCATTACGGATTCTCCGTCTGGATCGCCGGCGGCGGTGTCCGCGGCGGAACGGCCTACGGCGCCACCGATGAGTTCGGGTTCCGGGCCGTCCAGAACCGCACCAGCGTCCACGACCTGCACGCCACCCTCCTGCACCTCCTCGGCTTCGACCACGAACGCCTCACCTATCG
>JAIXZE010000003.1 GCA_027489875.1 Verrucomicrobiales bacterium | reverse complement strand
GCAGGGATGATTCAATCGAGGCCAGGAATCAGCCCGTCGTTTCCGATTCATTCGCCGGATTCGTCAGTCTCGTTTGGCAAATGGCGCTCCATTCGCGGAGTGTGACCTGCCGCTCCCGCAATTCATCAAGCAGGCGCAGCCTTTCCTCGATTGGGAGCTCCACCAACCCTCTGCGGAATTCCCGCTTGCTCTGCAGAATCTTCTGAATGTCGAAAGTCATGATGCATCCCCAAGGAATTGCCGGCCAAATTTCTCCCAGTCATCGGCCAATCCGTGGCGGATGACAAGCTGCTCAAACTTCGAGGCGTCCAGAACCCCGGATTCAACGAATTGAAGCAACCGCGCCTTGTCTTTCGCTCGCCCTGTTTGCAGGGCAATCGCGGCAAGATGTTCGGCGCTAAAAACACGAACCGGCGAACCACCCACTTCACCGGAGACCGCTTTGTCCAACGCCTCCTCCACCAGTGGGCTGGTGGGTGGAAGAAACTGTACCGGCCATTCCCCGATGACGATGTATTCGCCTTTCACTCTGCAACCTCGCGCGAGCAGGTAATCGAATAGAGGTTGGGGGCTGATCAAGAAGCTTCCCGGGTCACTTTTGAAGGCCACGAACACGTCCACGTCGAGCGTGGCCACCGGTTCGAGGTAAAACGTGGCTCCCACGGCGCCCCCGATCGCATACCTCTCGATCACACCATCGGCCTGCATCTGGTTGATGGTCCGGATGACTTCCTGAATCTTCATGGCACCAAGTTCTCGATTGCCACCAGGGCGGCCCGCCTGCCGAACAAAGCAATACCGATGAGAAGTCAGCGGGATTCTTGTTCATTCGCAGCAATCGTAGGCAAACCATATAGTTCCCTCGAAATTGCGCCACACACTTGATGGCCAGCAGTTCCTGCCGGCAGTCCGTCCATCGCGAATGCAGCACAGCGCAGCGGGCCACTCTGCTAGTTTGCCGAAACTCCTCCCATTCACCCAAGGCCTTCGCTTGGTCCGGACCAAGCAGGCCTCCCTGAAGGAGATCCAGGTAAATCTGAGCGTCACAGGCGACGGTGAACTCACCGACCTTCAAATGCTCCCGATATGCCGGCATTTCGGAAACGCGCTGCAGCCGAGGAAACGTCCTCCGGCGTTGGGTCCCCTCTTCGCCTCCCGCTCCACCAGGGGACTCCCACATCGTGGACAGGTGCGGCACTCGGTGGGGGGCGTGGTGGGTGTGGGCACTGCGCGCGGCGGTGGTGGCGGCACAGGTGGCGGGACGGCGGGTGGAGCCTTGGCCGGAGATGAAGCCATGACGAGCAGGTAGCCAATCGCCGCGGGTTGTTCTCGCAGGCTTGGGGCCGAGGGTTCCTCCGACTCCTCCTCGTGGATGTCGAAGACGTATCGGCATCGCGGTATCCCTTCTCGGCGTAAAGCGCCTCGATCAGCTTCTCGAACTGGTACGAATCGATCTGGCGGAGGCGGTCCGCCATCTCCCGGGAGTTTGGCGTCGGAAGCCGGGCTGGGACCGGAGCGATGCGGGGTTGAGCAGCGCTGCTGCGCGGCTGTTCCTCCGGGCCGAACAACTCGTCCAGCAGGCCGACTCCGGCATCGAGAAACTCTTCGATCAGGCTCTTGCGGGGCAAGATAGTCGGGAAACGGGATCATCGTTGGGTGACTCGGCGACCCTGCTCCGTCAACGACGGGGGACCTCCACCGAGGGCGTTCGATTGGTTTCAGAGCCACTCGGCTGGCGCCAATTGGGTGACGCATCGGACTCTGCCTTTGGCAGGTCCGAGCGTGGCAGCCGTGGAGGAGGGAGGTAGGGGGCAAAGTCCTTCAGCAGGAAATCGCTTCGCCCGGAATTGATGATCAGGCGCAGATGGTCTTTGGAAGAATCCTGATCCAGGGAGAAGGCCGAGTCCTGCTCCCCGAAATCCCGGAACTGGACGTCGACCTCCCAGAGGCCAACCCCCTTCAGCAGCCCGATGAAACGGGAAACCTGTGCCGAGGTCCCTCCAAAGCGCTGGTTCGAGAACTGATTGATGAAGCGACCCTCAATGAATGAAAGGTCATCCTTCATGAACTTGAGCACCTTCTGGATCTCCTCCTTGCGGCTCGCGTCGAGATCGGAGCGGTAGCCGAGGGAGGGAGCAGCAAGCTTTCCCCCGAGGCCGAGCACGGTGGTGGAGCAAAGAATCAGCAGCAAGACGGACGCCCATGGAGCTTTCATACCATTACGACGCGAGAGCCCGGAAAATCTTAGCCGTATCCATGAAGTAAACATCTCGCGCAGAGGGGCAGAGACGCAGAGAGCGACAGGAAATCCGAAGCTTGGGCAACCGTGAACGGGATCACCGTTGGGTGACTCGATAACGATGACTGAGAGGCCCGCTTCCTCTGCGTCTCCGCGTCTCTGCGCGAGTCATTCTTCGGCATTCAACGGCAAGGATACAGTTCAGATCGTTTCGTCGTCGGCCTGCAACGTGGTGCGACGCTCCCAGAGCTCGGCAAACTCCGCGACGCCCCGCATCCTTGACATCACATTGACCCGCAGGCCGGCGGCGGCCTTGGAATGGCGACGAGGACGTCGCCACCCCGTTCCATGCGGCGGCAGGGGCAGGAAGCGCACCGTCAAACCTGCCCTTTGAAGGGCGCCTTGTTCGGCACTTCAACGATTGGCTCCGCGCGAGACGACTACTGCATGGATACCATCCTCCAGCGACTCTCCCAATCCGCCCGCAGGTTTTCGATGGGCCCCTCCTCACGGAATTACCTCGGCCACATCGCCGCGATGTTCGACAGCGTGATGTCCTCAAGCGGGGATTAGCCGAAGACGATGGCTGGATCCGCACCTGACGGGATGACGCCGATGATCAGGAGCTTGGATCGGCGTTGGCAATAGCCTCTCCAGATTCTGTTCACGTCCCGGATCCGGCCAGCATCCACTCCCATGCCGCGCGGATCGTGACGCCCTTGGGAGCGGCGGCCTGGGCATGGCTGATCCCGGTGGAGGTGGCGGTGAGGATGAGGGCCGCAGCCCCTCAACGCGGTCGTGTGGCGGGCACCTGCCATTCGCGGTGCCAGGTGAGCGTCCAGAGTTGCTCCAGGGGCACAAGACCCGCGTGACCGTCGGCAAAGGACAACTGGATGGCACCGGGGAGACGCTGGCCGGGCGGAATGCTTCTGGGGAGGCCGTCGAGACCGGAGCCGTGCCGGGCTATGGTCAGGACCGCGATGGTTCCAGCGGTTTCGGCGGTGACCCCAAGGCGAAGGTCGCGCGAGGGGCGGTCGGCTTCGCGGGGCCAGGCATCCACCCAGCTGCCGTCGGCCAGCACGGGCGTGGTGGAGGGGGAGCGGATGTCGCCCTCGTTGCGGAAGGCATTGGCGGTGGGCGGGCGACGGTCCTGGACGGTCCAGTCGCCGTGGTACATCCAGCCGTTGAGGGCGTAGCTACCGGTCCAGCGCGGCTCGCCGGTGGCGGGGTTGACCTCGTTGCTCAGGGGCCAGACCCACGCCGTGTTGGCGCTCCCGGCCGGGAAGCGCTTGCTGTAGGGCGCGACGGGACAGAGCCGGACCTTGTCCACCTGCGCGTAGAGCTTCATGAGGCTGCGCATCCACAGGCTGTCATCGAGACGGTAGGGGATCGTGTGCCCGTGGTCGTTGACGTACATGAAGTGGGCGAGCCCGAGTTGGCGGAGGTTGCTGACGCACTGGATGCCCTGGGCGCGGGCCTTCGCACGCGACATCGCTGGAAGCAACAGGCTCGCGAGCACGGCGATGACCGCGATCACCACCAACAATTCCACCAATGTGAACGCGGCCCGCGCCGGGGGCTGCCGGTGCATGATGGAACATTTCCCACCCCCCGCCAGGCCGACGTCGGAACAACGCGCCAGGCCCGGTGGACCGGGCTGCGAAGCGTCTTCGGATGAACAAACTGCCGATTCCAGTTTCATTGGACCATGCCGAACCAGAAATCCGACCGGAGACGGAAGAAGGCAGGCGGGGCGGACGCACCTTCGCTGTGGAATCCCGTCAAGCGGAGCGGGGAAACGTACTGCCTGGATCACAAGGTCCAGACTAAGCCGTATCCATGCAGCAAAAATCTCGCGCAGAGGGGCAGAGACGCAGAGAGCGAGAGGAAATCTGAAGCTTGGGCAACCGTGAACGGGATCACCGTTGGGTGACTCGATAACGACGATTGAAAGGCCCGCTTCCTCTGCGTCTCTGCGCGAGTCATTCTTCGGCATTCAACGGCATGGATACGGCGAAGTCCTCGTCGCCCTTCCCAAAGCTTCTC
>JAIXZE010000119.1 GCA_027489875.1 Verrucomicrobiales bacterium | reverse complement strand
GCGGTACATCCATCCGGCCGAGCCCGTATACCAGGTCCACCCGCCGCGCCCGACATGCGGTGCGACGGCGTAGACATCGGCTGCCACCACATACGGCTCGACCCGGTAGGTGGCGATGCGCGCGGGCGAGTCGCCGTGATGGATGGGATTGAGAAGCCCGAACAGTTCCCACGCACGTTCGACCTCCCCGCTGACCGCGAGCGCCATGACCGTCCATAACGCACCGTGGGTGTACTGCCCGCCGTTCTCGCGGACGCCCGGGATGTAGCCCTTGATGTATCCGGGTTCGAGAGCGGATTTGTCGAAGGGCGGATGGAAGAGCCGGATCAAGCCTGCCGCGCGATCCACCAGTTGCTCGTTCACCGCCACCAAGGCGCGCCGCGCCCGTTCGGGATCCGCCGCCCCGCTGAGGACAGCCCAGCTCTGCGGGAGTGAATCGATCCGGCATTCCTCGTTGAGATGCGATCCCAAGGGCTCTCCGTTGTCGAAGTACGCGCGGCGGTACCAATCGCCGTCCCATGCGTTTGCTTCGAGGTTGCGTTGCAGGTTTGCGGCCTCGGTTCGGCAACGTTCCGCAAACGCCATGTCATGCCGCGAGTCGGCCAATGCGGCAAACCGGACAAGGACGTCGTACAGGAAGAACCCAAGCCACACGCTTTCGCCGCGGCCCTTGTGTCCCACCAGATTCATCCCGTCGTTCCAATCGCCACCACCGATGAGGGGCAGTCCATGGGAACCGAACACGAGGCCGCGTTCGATCGCCCGGACGCAATGGAGGTAGAGCGTGCCGGACGTGCCGGAAGACCCGGGCAGATCGTAATAGGACTCCTCGTCGGGGCGCACCGGCCGCCCTTCGAGGAATGGAATCACTTCATCAAGGACCCCCGAATCCGCCAGCGCGGCGACATAGCGGCAGACGACATGCGGCAGCCAGAGGAAGTCATCCGAGAAATGGGTGCGTACCCCGCGACCCACCGGTGGATGCCACCAGTGCTGGACGTCGCCCTGGTCAAACTGATGGGCGGCGGCGCGCAACAGGTGTTCACGGGTGAGTGCGGGTTCGCTGTGGATCAACGCCAGTGAATCCTGCAACTGGTCCCGAAACCCATAGGCACCGCCCGACTGGTAGAACCCGGTGCGCCCCCACATGCGGCTGCCGAGCGTCTGGTACAGCAACCAGCCATTCGCCAGGAAGTCGACCGAGCGATCCGGCGTCTCCACGCGCACGGCACCGAGCGTGCGCTTCCAATGGGCACGTACGGCTTCCAGCGCGACGCGGTTCGCATCGGGTCGGCGGAACCGACGGATCAGGGATTGCACCTCGCTGAGGCTGGAGCCGACCCCGGTCCGGAAGCTGGTCTCACGCTGCTGGCCAACCGCGAGGTTGAAGGACACCTGCACGGCCCCACAGGGATCCAGGCCGCAACCGACACGGCCCGAAAGCCGGGCCCGTTTCATGGCTGCGGGCTGGGCGAGGCTGCCATTGCGGCCGATGAACTCCTTGCGGTCGCCGGTGTGCGATTGAGCGGGATCGTTGGCGTCCACGAATGCGACACGATCCGCAAAGGCGGGGTTGAATCGATTGGTGGCGAGGAGTGCGCCGGTGCGCGGGTCAATCTCTGTCTGGACATGAAGGAGTCCCTTGTGTCGCAGCTCGCCCAGGACCCATTCCCAGTAGCCGGTCACCGAAAGCCGTCGGGCACGGCCGGACACATTGTGCAGGGTGAGCACCAGAAACTTCACCGGCGCATCGTGCGCCACATAGATCGAGAGGCGGGACGTGATGCCGAAGGCGGTCCGCTCGAACATCGAGTATCCGAATCCATGGCGGACCGTGCAGGCACCCGGAGTCGTCGCGGGCTGGGGTGTGGGCGACCAGTACTCGCCGGTTTCCTCATCGCGGAGGTACAAGGCCTCGCCGGGCGGATCCTGCAGCGGATCATTGCTCCACGGCGTCAGGCGGAACTCGTGGGCGTTCTCGCTCCACGTATAGCCAGCCCCCGACTCACTGACGACCGTTCCGAAGCCCGGGTTGGCCATCACGTTCACCCAGGGCGCCGGGGTTGCGGATCCCGAAGGAAGTCGGATCACGTACTCCGATCCGTCCGACGAGAACCCGCCCAGACCGTTGTCGAAGTGCAGGTCTGCCTCCGGCAATCCGACCGCGACCGGATCCATCCGCGGCCTGGAAACGCGGAACGCGTGGACCTGGGATTCCAGATGCGAGCGTTGTTCGAGCTGGGTCGCGAGGCTTCCGCGGGTGTCCGTCAGCACGATGCGGGCAACGGCCTGGAACAGCAGGTGATCCTCCGCAGGAATCTGATCGAGGCGACGCACGAAGATGCCGCCCGGTTTGTCGAGAAGCTGGGCGGCGATGCCGGACGAGACGAGATTGCTGATCTGGTCGTGGATGGCCTGACGATAGGTGGACGAATCCTCGATGAGGATGATGAGGTCGACTTCGAGACCCTTCGTCCTCCAATAGGCGTGGGCGTGGATCACCTGTTCCACCAGGCTCCCCTTTTCGCCGTCCGTGATCCGCAGCAGGACGATGGGAAGATCGCCCGAGATGCCGTGACTCCAGAGTCCACCTTGACCGCGACGGTTGCCCGCAAGCACCGCTGGAGCCGCGCGCCGGACGGGATCCGCGAAGACCAACGCCCCGGCGAGTTGACCGTAGGTCTGGGCTTCCGCCTCGGTGATGCCGAGCTGTTGCAGGGTGACCTGGTTGTGGATCCAGGCGAGGTCGAGGGCGCGGTCCGCCATGCGTTCTCCCTGATAGCGGCCCACCAGGGCCACCGCCGCTTCCCGATCCGCAGCGATCCCCACGATCATGTCGACGGTCAGCGACCCGTTCGCCGGCACGATGACCTTTCGCCGGAGCGACGCGATGGGATCCAGCACCGATCCCGCGGTGTCGGAAAGTGGCCCTGCCGAGTCCATGGCAAGCGGGTTGGACGGGGAACGCCCGCGTCCCAGAAAGCGCGCCCGGTCGGTTTCACAGGACACGGCACCATGGTGCGGCTCGTGGGCGAGGAGCAGGTGCAGGAGCCACGGAGGATGTTCTTCCGCGGAACGGGCCCGCCGCGTCGCCAGGATCGCGGAGGAATCACGGAGGAACTCGGTCTGGACGAAGAGATTGCTGAACGCCGGATGCGTGATGTCGGACTCGGGGGCCGCGATGACGATCTCGAAGTAGGTGGTCAACTCGATCACGCGTTCCACCGGCGTGCGATTGGTCAACGTCATCCGACGCAGCTCGATGTCGTCCTCAGGCGAGATGCTGATCTCGGTATGGAGGTCGATGCCTGCGTGGTGCTGCCGGAATTCGGCACGGGACTGGGTGAAGATCGCCTCGTATTCGCGGGTGGGGTGCAGCGCCGGCTGGAACGTGGCGCACCACGATTCACCGGAGGCTTCCTCATTCAGGTACACGAACATTCCCCACGAATCACGGGTGGCGTCCTCCCGCCAACGGTTGATGGCGACCCCGCGCCAACGGCTGTAGCCACCGCCAGCGCTCGTGATCATGAGGTGGTAGCGTCCGTTGGAAAGCAGGTGGACTTCAGGCGCGGGGAGCGACGGATTCGTGAAGACGCGCATGGCGGCCTGGTTCCGACGGGAGCCCGATTCCGGCTCGATCACCGACGGGGATTCGGTGAGCACGGTGGCTGCCGTCCGTGGCATCCGCTCCTGGAGCAGCAGTTCCGCGGCGCGAAGCATCGGACACGCCATGAACCGCCGCTGCATGGCGGCGTTGCACAGCAGGTTGTCGAGCGACAGGAGGCTCATGCCCTGGTGATGCGCCATGAACGAGCGGATGACCGCCTCGTTCTCTCCCGGCGGAAGCCGGGACGGCGTGTAGTCGATGGCCTCGTAGAAACCGAACTGTCCGCTGAGACCCTTCTCCGCAAGTCGCTGGAGGTTCTCGCAGGCCTGCCGCGGACTCACCATGAGCGCGAGGACGGTGGCATAGGGTGCCACGACGAGGTCGTCGCCCAACCCGCGCTTCAGACCCAGTCCTGGAACCCCGAAGGCGCGGTATTGATAGTTCAACTGGGCATCGGTCCGGTTGTAGCCGGATTCAGAAATGCCCCACGGCACACCGCGGATCTTGCCGTAAGCGATCTGCCGCAGGACCGCCCCATCGCAGGTCTGCGCAAGAAGGGTTCCCTCGTGCGTCGGCATCACCAACAGCGGCATCAGGTACTCGAACATCGACCCGCTCCACGAAACGAGGATCGGTTGGCGATGGGACGCCACCAGCAGTCGTCCGAGCGTGAACCAGTGGTCCTGGGGAATCTG
>JAIXZE010000228.1 GCA_027489875.1 Verrucomicrobiales bacterium | reverse complement strand
GCGTCGAGGAGTTCGAGCCAGTCGGACAGGGGCGGTTCGGGCAAGGGAACCCATTCGACATCACGGCCGCGACGGCGCGGACGCTCGAAGAAGGCCCATCGATTGCCGATGTGCTGCGCGTAGACGTGACGCTTGAGGCCGTCCTCGCCCGGTGTGGTCCATCCGATGTCTGCCTTGGCTCCCATGTGATTTGGAAAGGGGTATGCGGTCGGGTTGTAGGGTGCAGGTTGTGGGTTGGTGGCGTCAGCCCGCTTCTTCGGGAAGGTCAATGGAAGCCACGGCCATCGCGGCGATGCCCTCTTCACGGCCGGCAAACCCAAGCTTCTCGTTGGTGGTGGCCTTGACCCCGACCTTGGCGACCGGGACGCCGAGGGCCTCGGCGATGTGCTGTTTCATGGCGGTGATGTGCGGGAAGATCTTGGGACGCTCGGCGATGAGGGAGGCGTCAACGTTCACGATGCGGCCACCGCGGGCCCGCACCCGGCGGGCGGCTTCTTCCAGAAAGATCCGGCTGGGCGCGTTGCGCCAGCGTTCGTCCGTGTTGGGAAAGAGGTGGCCGATGTCGACCTCGCCAATCGCTCCCAGAACGGCATCCGTGATGGCATGGAGGAGCGCATCGGCGTCCGAATGACCGTCGAGACCGTGTGTGTGTGGAATCTCGACGCCCCCGAGCACCAGGCGCCGCCCTTGGACCAATGCATGGACATCGTAACCGATGCCGACGTGTACCATGCGCCCAAGGTGGCGACGTGAGGGCGCGGAGGAAAGCCAAACAATGGGAGTTCAGGTTTGGGACGGATTGGGTTGCGGGCTTCAGGATCCCGTCTACGGGTGAAGCAAACCGATCGATCCGGGAAAATTTCAACAGAATGTCCCCCGAATGGAGGAAAGTTCTTTCGGAATCTTGTCCGGGTCGCTTTTACTCGGGCGTCGCAGTCATCATGAGCATGGAACATGGAACGGCGCGGAAGCGCATCACCCCGCGGGCCGAGGCGCCCGCCAAGCAGGGCCTTTACGATCCGAGTCAGGAACACGACGCTTGTGGCGTCGGGTTCGTGGCGAACATCCGCGGGAAAAAATCGCATGCCTTGGTGGAGCAGGGGCTCCAGATCCTCAACAACCTGGACCACCGGGGCGCGTGCGGTTCGGAAGTCAACACCGGTGACGGTGCGGGCATCCTGATCCAGATGCCGCACGAATTCCTGGTGGCCGCCTGTTCGCAGGCGCGCATCCAGCTTCCTGCCGCGGGACAATACGGCACGGGCTTGGTGTACCTGCCGCGCGATCCCAAGCAGCGGCGCAAGGTCGAGCTGGCCTTCGAGAAGATCGTCAACTCCGAGGGACAGGAATTCCTGGGGTGGCGCACGGTTCCCACGAACAATTCCTCGCTGGGAGATACCGCCAAGGCTTCGGAGCCTTGGATGTGCATGCCGATCATCGGTCGGGGTTCGGACGTCCAGGACACCCTGTCTTTCGAGCGGAAGCTCTATGTGATCCGCAAGCGGTCGTTCAACGAGATCCGCTGCTCCACGATGGATGGTAGCCAGTATTGGTACGTCTGTTCGTTGTCGAGCCGGACGCTGGTCTACAAGGGCATGCTGCTGACTGATCAGGTCGGCAAGTATTTCCCGGACCTGCGGGATCCCGCGATGACCACGGCGCTGGCGCTGGTGCATTCGCGCTTTTCGACGAATACATTCCCGAGCTGGAACCGGGCTCACCCGTACCGCTACATCGCGCACAACGGCGAGATCAACACGCTGCGCGGCAACATCAATTGGATGCATGCCCGAGAGGCGCTGTTTGCCAGCGACCTGTTTGGTGAGGACATCCAGAAGGTCCTGCCGGTGGTGGATCCGCATGGCAGCGATTCGGCGATGTTCGACAACGTCCTCGAACTGCTCGTGCTCGCGGGTCGCTCATTGCCGCATGCAATGATGATGATGATCCCCGAGCCGTGGTCGAACCACGAGTCGATGAGCGATCAGAAGAAGGCGTTCTATGAGTATCATTCGTGCCTCATGGAACCGTGGGATGGCCCTGCCTGCATCGCCTTTACCGACGGTGTGCGCATCGGTGCCTCACTGGACCGCAACGGTCTCCGGCCTTCGCGCTATTACGTCACCAAGGATGACCACGTCATCATGGCATCCGAAGTGGGCGTCCTGGACATCGCTCCGGAGAACATTCGTGAGAAGGGCCGATTGCAGCCGGGTCGGATGTTCTACATCGACACCGAGCTTGGTCGCATTGTCGCGGACGAGGAAATCAAGGAGGAGATCGCGCGGGAGCAGCCCTATCGTCATTGGCTGAACCAGCACCTGATCGACCTGAGCCAGCTTCCCGAGAGCTCGAAGGAGCAGGACGGTGAACGCGCCTCGGTGGTGCAGCGGCAGCAGGCCTTCGGTTACACCTTCGAGGACCTGCGGATGCTGATGATCCCCATGGCCCGTGACGGTGTGGAAGCCGTCGGCTCGATGGGCACCGACACGCCGTTGGCCGTGCTCTCGAACCAGTCCCAGCTGCTCTACAGTTATTTCCAGCAGTTGTTCGCGCAGGTGACGAACCCGCCGATCGACTGTATCCGCGAGGAGATCGTGACCAGTGCGGAAACGACCATCGGTTCCGAGCGCAACCTCCTGAATCCGGAACCCGAGAGCTGTCACCTGATCAAGCTCAAGAATCCGGTGCTGACGAACGAGGAGTTCGCCAAGCTGAAGCACATGGATCAATCGGGCTATCGCTCGATCACGCTTCCGATCCTGTACAAGGTTGAGAAGGGGGCGAAGGGGCTTGAGAAGGCGCTGAGCGACCTGTTCAAGAAGGCCAGCAAGGCCATCGAGGAGGGTTTCAACATCCTGATCCTCTCGGATCGCGGAGTGGGTCCCAAGAATGCGGCGATTCCCGCACTGCTGGCGGTGAGCGGTCTGCATCACCATCTCATCCGCAAGGGCACCCGGACACGTGTTGGGTTGGTCCTGGAATCCGGTGAACCGCGGGAAGTGCACCATTTCTCGCTGCTGCTGGGCTATGGCTGCGGGGCGATCAATCCCTATCTGGCCTTCGAGTCGATCGAGGACCTGATCAGCCAGGGCTTGCTGGTGGGCGTCGATCACAAGACCGCCTGCAAGAACTTCGTGAAAGCGGCCGTGAAGGGCGTGGTGAAGGTCGCCTCCAAGATGGGCATCTCCACCATCCAGTCCTACCGAGGCGCTCAGATCTTCGAAGCGGTCGGCATCAGCGAGTCGGTGGTCGACAAGTACTTCACCTGGACCTCGACGCGCGTCGAGGGCATCGGGATGGAGGAGATCGCGGGCGAGGTCGAGGCACGTCACCTGAAGGCGTTCCCCGAGCGGAAGCCGAAGACCCCGACGCTGGATGTGGGCGGCCGGTATCAATGGCGTCGCGAGGGTGAGTATCACCTCTTCAATCCGGAGACGGTGCATCGCCTGCAGAAGGCGGTCCGCAACGCCGATTACAAGGCCTTCAAGGATTACTCGAAGCAGGTGGACGAGCAGTTCAAGAACTGGTGCACATTGCGCGGGTTGCTGGACTTCAAGCCGGCATCGGCGATTCCGATCGAAGAGGTCGAAAGCGTCGACGAGATCGTGAAGCGCTTCAAGACGGGGGCCATGAGCTACGGTTCCATCTCGAAGGAAGCACACGAGGCGATGGCGATCGCCATGAACCGGATCGGTGGCAAGTCCAACACGGGCGAAGGCGGGGAAGATCCCGAGCGCTACGTGCCCATGCCGAATGGTGATTCCAAGAGTTCGGCGATCAAGCAGGTGGCCTCCGGACGCTTTGGTGTCACGAGCCATTACCTGGTCAATGCGCGTGAGATCCAGATCAAGATGGCGCAGGGCGCGAAGCCGGGTGAGGGCGGGCAGTTGCCGGGTGGCAAGGTCTACCCGTGGATCGCGAAGACGCGCCATTCAACCCCAGGCGTGGGACTGATCTCGCCGCCGCCGCATCACGACATCTACTCGATCGAGGATCTTGCGGAGTTGATCCACGACCTGAAGAACGCGAACCGGCACGCCCGGATCAGCGTGAAGCTGGTTTCCGAGGTTGGTGTTGGCACCGTCGCGGCGGGCGTCGCGAAGGCGCATGCCGACGTTGTCCTGATCTCTGGATACGATGGAGGTACAGGTGCGTCGCCGCAGACGTCGATCAAGCACGCTGGCATTCCCTGGGAGCTCGGTCTCGCCGAGACCCACCAGACGCTGGTCCTGAACAATCTCCGTTCGCGGATCGTGGTCGAGACTGACGGTCAGTTGAAGACCGGTCGTGACGTCGTGATTGCCGCGTTGCTGGGTGCCGAGGAGTTCGGGTTCGCTACGGCGCCCCTGGTTTCTCTTGGGTGCATCATGATGCGCGTCTGTCATCTCAACACCTGTCCGGTCGGCGTTGCGACGCAGGACCCGGAACTGCGCAAGCGGTTCACCGGTGATCCTGCGCATGTGGTGAACTTCATGAAGTTCATCGCCCAGGAAGTGCGTGAGGTCATGGCTTCACTGGGTTTCCGGACGATCACCGAGATGGTGGGACGCACGGATCGCCTGGAAGCGCGTCGTGCGGTCGAGCACTGGAAGGCCAAGGGCGTCGATTTCAGCAAGATCCTGTATCAACCGGACGTCGGCACCGAAGTCGGGCGTTACTGCCAGATGACCCAGGACCACGGCATTGATCGGTCGCTCGACCTCACGACCCTGCTGGACCTCTGCCGCCCCGCCATCGAGAAGGGCGAGAAGGTCCGTGAAACGGTCCGGGTCCGGAACGTGAACCGTGTGGTGGGTACCATCACCGGCAGTGAAGTGACCCGTGCCCATGGGGCACAGGGACTTCCGGAGGATACAATCCGGCTGACGTTCCAGGGGAGTGCTGGGCAGAGCTTCGGCGCATTCCTGCCGCCGGGCATGACCTTCCTGCTGGAGGGGGATGCGAATGACTACTTCGGCAAGGGACTGAGCGGCGGCAAGCTGATCCTCTACCCGCCGGCGGCCAGCACCTTCGTGGCCGAAGCCAACATGATTGTTGGCAACGTGGCGCTTTACGGCGCAACGCGGGGCGAAGTGTACATCCGGGGCATGGCTGGTGAGCGCTTCGGTGTCCGGAACTCGGGCGTGACGGCGGTGGTCGAGGCCGTGGGTGACCACGGTTGCGAATACATGACCGGTGGCCGGGTTGTGATTCTGGGCCCGACGGGCCGGAACTTCGCTGCTGGCATGTCCGGTGGTGTGGCATACGTCCTGGACGAGGCGGGTGACTTCGGGAAGCGCTGCAACCAGCAGATGGTCGGTCTGGAGAAGTTGGATCCGGACGACGCTGCGGAACTGAAGGCAATCATCGAAGAGCATGCCATCAACACGAAGAGCACACGGGCGGCGCAGGTCTTGAGTGCCTGGGACAGCTATGTGCCGAAGTTCGTGAAGGTGATGCCGAAGGACTACAAGCGGGTGCTTGCGGCCATCAAGAAGGCGGAAGCGGACGGTTTGACGGGCGACGACGCCCTGAACCGTGCCTTCGAGGTCAACTCGAAGGACGCCGCGCGCGTTGGTGGCGGTTGATCGCCGGACCAACGAGGGAAGATAACCAACTGACTTAATCCGAACGAGACTGAGACATGGGCAAGCCCACAGGATTCCTTGAGTACGTCCGCGAACTGCCGCTGGACCGTACCGCCATAAAGCGCATCCGCGACTGGAACGAGTTCCACGAGCACATGGAGGAGGACCGCCTCCGCCAGCAGGGTGCGCGCTGCATGGATTGCGGCATTCCCTTCTGCCATAACGGGTCGCTGATCAGCGGCATGGCGAGCGGATGCCCGATCAACAACCTGATCCCGGAATGGAACGATCTGGTGTTCCGTGGTCGATGGCGGGAGGCATTGGATCGGCTTCACAAGACCAACAACTTCCCTGAGTTCACGGGCCGTGTCTGCCCGGCACCGTGCGAAGGATCGTGCGTGTTGGGAATCAACGCGCCCCCGGTGACCATCAAGAACATCGAGGTCTCGATCATCGACAAGGGATGGGAAGAGGGTTGGGTGAAGCCGGAGGCGCCCAAGAAGCGCACCGGCAAGAAGGTCGCCGTCGTCGGATCCGGTCCGGCCGGTTTGTGTGCCGCCGCACAGCTCAACCGGGCCGGGCACTGGGTGACGGTGTTTGAGCGAGCGGACCGTCCGGGTGGGTTGCTCATGTACGGCATCCCCAACATGAAGCTGGACAAGGAGAAGGTGGTTCGGCGCCGATTGAAGCAGATGGAGAAGGAGGGCGTTGCCTTCCGCTGCAACTGCGAGGTTGGCAAGGACATCACTTCGCAGCAGTTGTTGGAGGACTTCGATGCCGTGGTGCTGTGCACCGGGGCGACCAAGCCGCGTGATCTGCCGATCGAAGGCCGTTCGCTGGCCGGCGTTCATTTCGCCATGGAGTTCCTGCACGGGAACACGAAGGCGCTGCTGGACAAGTCCACGCCTCCGATTTCTGCCGAGGGCAAGGACGTGGTGATCATTGGTGGCGGCGACACCGGTACCGACTGCGTTGGCACCTCCATGCGCCATGGGTGCAAGAGCCTGGTCCAGGTGGAGATCCTGCCCCGTCCGCCCGAGGAGCGTGCGGGAGACAATCCGTGGCCCGAATGGCCGAAGGTCTACAAGATGGATTACGGTCAGGAGGAAGCGGCGGCGAAGTTTGGTGCCGACCCGCGTGTCTACCTGACGACGGCCAAGAAGTTTGTTGCGGACTCGGACGGCAGGCTGGCCGGTGTCCACCTGGTTCAGATCAAGTGGGAGAAGAACGAGAAGGGGCAGTTCATCCCTGTGGACGTTCCGGGTACGGATCGCGTTGTGCCGGCCCAGTTGGTCTTGCTGGCGATGGGATTCCTGGGACCTGAACAGCCGCTGTTGGAGTCGCTGGGGCTGGAGCGGGATCCCCGTTCGAACATCAAGGCGGAGCATGGGAAGTACACCACCACGATTCCCAAGGTGTTTGCCGCGGGCGATTGCCGTCGAGGCCAGAGCCTCGTGGTCTGGGCCTTCAATGAAGGTCGTGGAGCGGCGCGTGAATGCGATCGCTACCTGATGGGTGAGACAAGCCTGCCTTGAGCCAGGCCTCCTTTGGATTCAGCCCGGGTCCCTCAACACAGGTTGGGGTCCCGGGTTTTTCTTTGGATCCAGCAAGTTGACGATGTGATCGACGACACGTCCGGGGGCACCCGGTGTGCCGAGTTGGGCGACAACGTTCCGAAGCGCCCGGCGGGCCAGCGAGAGCATCGTGGGGTCCTTGAGCCATGCGATCGCGGTCTGCGAGAGACGTTCCGGGGTGGCGTCGCCCTGGACGAATTCCGGCATCACGGCGTCGCCAGCAAGGAGGTTGGGCATGGCGAGGTGCTTCACGGTGATGACACGACGCCCGATCTGATAGGTGAGCCAGGAGGTCCGGTACAGGGCCAGGGTAGGAACGCCGAACCAGGCACACTCCAACGTCACGGTTCCCGTGGAAGCCAAGGCAAGAGTGGCTCGTCTGAGAGCCTCTGGAAGGCCTCCAACCTCTGGTGCCGGTGCTCCGTTCACACCCGCACCCAGTGATCGGGCGAGGGGAACCAGATCCGCTCTTGGCAGGATCAACTGCGCCTCGACCGGCATCGTTGCCTGGATCTGCTCCAGCGTTCTGAGGAGCACCGGCAGATGGCGTTGGATTTCGGCGGTCCGGCTCCCCGGGAGGAGCAGGAGACGAGGGATACTCGATGAAATGGGGTCCACCGGCGTCCCGGCGTGGCGATCCACCAGTGGATGACCGACGAATTCAACCCGAAGTCCGGGCGCGTGACGCGCATACCACTCCCGTTCGAAGGGAAGGATCGACAGCAGGAGATCGTTGTTTTTCTGGAGTTGCTGGGCGCGGCCCGGCCGCGACGCCCAGACCTGTGGGGACACGAACTGAACGATCTTCGGATGCCAATCGCTGCCGTTGGTGCGCTCACGGAGAGCGGCGGCGAAGCGGAGATTGAATCCCCCATAGTCGACGCCCACGACGACATCCGGGCGTGCGGCGATGCATTCATCGAGGAGTTGGTGGAACAGACGGCGGAAGGTCAGGTATCGACGAAGGACCTCCCATAACCCGATGACGGCGTGCTGGGTCAGGTCCAGCGAAAGTTGCGCTCCTGCGGCAGCCATGGAGGGGCCGCCCGCACCGATGAACCGGGTGGACGGTGATCGAAGGCGCCATTGGAGGATGACCTCCGAGGCCAACTGGTCACCGCTGGGATCTCCCGCGATCAGGAATACGGTGGGTGAGGGCACAGGCAATGGGGGTACATGAAAAAGGCGGCACCCGGAAGGGTGCCGCCTGTTGAGAATCCCGAAGGATCAGAGACCCGCGAGCTGGGGCACCGCGGTATAGGCGGGATAGCCGGGCGTGGTGACCGGCATCAAACCGTGCTTGCGGGACCAGGGCGTCCGATCCTGACGGGGTCCGCGTTCGCGACGTTCGTTGCCTTCCTTGCGGGGTTGGCGGCCTTGCTGCTGTCCCTGTTGCTGACCGGGCTGTCCGCCCTGCGGCGGGGTTCCGGGCTTGGCACCGGGAGTGGGTTCGGGCTTGGCAGCGGGCTTCTTGGCCAGCTCGACGGTTCCGCTGGCGAACTCGATGACGTGGCCCTGATGGAGCAGCCAATGGAGATCGGTGAGGACTGCTTCGCGCTCAGGTGTTGAGGTCGGTGCAGCGGGGGCAGCAGGTGCAGCAGCGGCCTCGCCTTCGGCCGGAGCCGGAGCGGGTTCTGCGGCGGGCGCCACCACTGCGGGGAGCGGAGCGAGGGTGTCGATCAGCGCCTTCCGGGTGGTGCTCGGGTTCGCCTGGATGTAGCTGATGATGCGCTTCACGCCCTCCGAGACGACCTGGGTTTCGAGGTCCAGATAGTGGGGCCGGGCAACGGCCACATGGACAATGGTCTTGTCCCGCTTGAAGAACTGGAGGCCGGCCTGCGCGAAGGCATTGCTGAGCGCAGTGGCAACGCGGATCGGGAAACGGCGTTCGCGATCGGTGCTGACGCGCACAAGGGCCTGCAACGGTTGCGGCAGCTTCGCGATGTTCTCCCGCTTCAACATGATCTGGTCGACGCTGCGGACCAGGACCCCGAGGTGGGTGTCGCGGAAGTGCTGTTCGACTTCCTCGCGGGAGCCAAGCTTCATGGGCTCCGGAACGTTGAGGGTCGTGAATTCCGAACGGAAGCTCTGGCTTTCGAGCCATTTCTTCACGACGGACTCGTCCTTGACGATGCGGACGCGAGCCTTGAACACCTCGAACGGCATCCGGTTGAAGCGTTCGGAATGCAGGAGGCGCAGTTTCTCCTGGTAGCCGTGGTAATTCGGCGGCCCGAGGATCTCACCGCTGATGCCGCACTGGGCAACGAAGGTGTAGGTACCCTTGGGGGGCTCGGTCGGCATCTTTTCGACCGAGTAGAACATGTCGAAATGCACCGTGAGGATGTGGGCGACGGCGTCGGCCTCACTGAGCCAAACGGTGTCGTCGATCGAGCAGACCAGCAGCGGTTGCTGGGGTTTGCCGTCCTTACCCTTGATGACGCGCAAGGTGACGTCGTAGCGATCGGGCTTCTGGATGACCAGACCGGCGACCTCGAAGAGGGGGAACGCGCGGCAGCTGAGCCGGATCTGGCGTGCGAGGGAATTCACGCCGTTGGGTTCGGGCGTAAACGTGCACTCGACGGGGATCAGTGGTTCCGGACGGAAATCACGCTCATCACGACGGCGCGGTCCGCGGCCGCCATCACGACCTCCATCGCGTCCGCCATCCCGACGTTCGGGCCGGGGGGCACCACTGGCGGGATCCCAGGTCAGCGGGCCGCCGCTGGGATTTCCACCCGGGGCTCCGCCGCCCATGTTTCGCGGTGTTCCGGGGCGGGGACCACCGGGGCCACCGAAGCCGCCAGGACCACCGGGTCCACGGCCTGGGCCACCAGGACCCCTTCCGGGTCCACCGGGACCACGACCCGGGCCGCCGCCGCCGAAGGGGCGACCGCCACCACCACCACCGCCGCCGCCGAAGGATCGGCCGCCATCGCGTCGGGGGCCGCGATCATCGCGGCGGTTGTCGTCACGGCCTTCGTAACGTGCAAATCGGTTCGGGTCGGCGGGCTTCTGTGCCCAAGCCGGAAGAAACGCCTTTTCGAGGTCCAGTGTCAGATCCTGCGGTTCGCTCATAATGAAGAAAAAAGGCCCCGCGCACGCGCGGGGTTGTCTGATTCAATTTCGCGGCGACGATGGGGAGCAGTGATGGAAAAGGCAAGCAGGGAGGCGACTACTTCGGATCCAGGTTTGCCTTGAGGAGTTCGGGGGTGACGGTGGATTCGATGCCACCCTCGGGCACTTCCGCCTTGGCGATCCACACGAGCGCATTCAGGACGACCTTGCGGAAATCGGGATGGTTCCAGTTCCGATGGTAGTGACCACCGGTGAAACCGAATCCGCGTCCGCCATCCGGTCGTTCGAGAACCCACATAAGATGTTGCGGTTCGTGCTTGGCGACGGAGGCCCGGACCCAGGGATTGCCGGAATGGGGGCCATCCGGGCGCTTCATGGTCTCGTCTGGCGCGATGGCGCTCAGGATGGGAGTGACCCCGGCGAGGTCCGGCGTGAAGCGCATGTGGTAGTACCATTCGTCATTGATGGCGAAGGGTTGGACGCCGCGGGTGACGGGATGCTTGGGGATGGACTTGAAGTCCGCGGTCCAGTGCGGGTTCACGCTCCAGAACGTTTCGAAGTAGCCACCTGTCCAACGGAGCATGGCCAGGCCCGGATCGCCCTTGGGGACTTCGACGCCGTAGTGTGCGGCTCCGATGCCGACACCCTTCTTCGCGAGTTCGTCGAGGAGCTTGAGTCGTTCGGGCTTGATGGCGGGGTGACCGTCACCGCCGTCGGCGTAGAGCAGAACCGCGGAGGCGTTGTTGAAGACGGAGACATCGGTGGGCCAGCCGTTCGACACGACCGTGGCATGGATACCGGGAATCTTGTTGAGGCAGTCGGCGAGGAGCAGGCATCCGGCGCGGAACTCGTGATCGCCTCGGCCGTGGCTGGGACGACCGGCGCAGAGGACGATTTCCTTGTCGGCGGCGAAGCCCACCGCGGCTTGAAGGCACGCGAGGGCGGCAATGAATCGGGCGAGAGGACGGAGCATGGCGATAGTCTGGAGGATGCCGGGGCCTGCGTTCAAGGCCGGCGACGAAGGATGGCCCATCCCGCCAGCCCCAGTCCCGCGAGGCCCGCCCAGTGAGCCGGTTCCGGTACGGGGGTGTATTCGATCCCCCAACTGACCAGTCCTGCCTCGCCGCCGGGAACAAGGTCGGCCACGAAGAGGGTCCAACGCCCGTTGGGATTGATGGACTGGAACCCGCCGAGGCCGGCGGTGCGGACGTCTGTATCGAGGGTCAGGCTGGGATCGGTCTCGCGTCCGTCCGGCGACCATTCCCCGGTGAGCGGCGACAAGGGAGCCGGGATGGCGGAGTCCTGATAGGTGTGGATGTCTGCACCAGCGACCGTGAAGGAGACGTTGAAGCCGTTGTCGAAGTATCCATCCGGATTGGAGGCGGAGCGACCGGCACGGTTCAGGAGGACAGTGAAGGCATCGATCTGACCGGGGGTACTTTCGTAGGCCACGGTGGCGTAGATGTCGCCGTTGATCATCCCGCCCAGCGCCGCTCCAGCCAGGTTGAGGCGGATGCGCAGGTCCAGGACCGAGGTAGGCAGGCCGGACACGGTGCGTGTGTCGGCGACGCCGGACCCGAGGCCATCGGGTACGGCTTCGTTGACGGGGAACTCCAGTAGGGCCGCCTGGAGTGGGAGCGACATCAGGCAGACGGCAGCAGTCAGCCACGGGAGGCGCAGGTTCATGGAGGGGTTCATGGAGAGTTCCTATTGGCGACGGTACCTCAGGGAGTGGTGGTGTCGACGGTGCGATAGAAGGCCTCGCCAGCGGGCGGGGCTGTATCGGTGAAGGTGAATCGGCCGAAGCGATCAGCCACGAGGGATCCAAGCGTGGTCCATACCGGGGTGGTCAGGCTTGGGGATCTCTGGATGGCGTAGGTCCGGTTCGGGATACCCACGAACTCGATCACGATCTGGCCGCCGGGGGCCGGGACGATCGAGACCACGCTGAGGGTCGAGCCCTGATTCCCGTCGAGGGTGATTTCGACGCTGGCAGTGGCGGTGGCACCAGAAGGATCCGATGCGGTGTAGGTGAACCGATCGGTCGCCTGTGATGGCGTGGGTGGGGTGTAGATGACCCAGGCACCCGCGAGTCGGACGCTGCCGCCGGCCTCGCTGGTGGCGGCAACTGCGGAAACAGTGAGCGTGTCCACATCGACGTCGGTGTCATTCGACAGCAACTGGATCACCGGGATCCGGAGCGGTTGTCGTGGGCGACCGACGGCGGTGTCATTGCGGGCGACCGGCGTGTCGTTGCGCGGTTCAACGGTCACCGTGAAGACACGGGTGGACGACTCCACGCCGTCCGAGGCACGGAGGGTGATCTGGACCACGCCATGTTGGTTGGCGGCTGGAACGATGCGAAGGGTCCGTGGCGAACCATTGCCTTCGATCGTGATGCCGGCGGTGGGTATGACGGCGTCCACGGAAGATTCCGCGGTCAGGCTGACCAGGTCGAGGGGGGTATCCGGATCGTTCACCGTGATCGAGATGCCTTCAAGCAGGCCGTCCTCGGCGACGATCTGGTTCGGGACGCTAGACAGCGACGGGCCGCGGGTCTGGAAGGCCACGAAGGTGGCGGCGTCCGCAAACGCTGGGGCTTCCTCACGGTTCCCTGCGACATCGCGGGCAACGCTGTAGAAGGCGTAGCGACGTCCAACGGTTCCGCGGTAGAGGGACCCGCTCAGGCGCGAGTCGGACAGCCAGAGGTTGAAAGGACCATCATCGATCGAGACGAAGAGGTCGACACCGGCAACGCCGCTGGAGTCATCCGACTGGGTCCAGCTGACGGCGATATCCGCGGCACTCTGCGCGGGCAGCACCGAGACCTGGCTCGTTGGAGCCGTGCCATCCACCGGGGGGGCGTCCACGTAATGGAGGGTGTAGCGACCCGTGGAATTGTGGTCGAGGACATGGAGGATGTTCTCCAGGACGGGGCGCAATCCCATGCCGATGAAGGTGCGATCCGTGGTCCACCAGAGCTTGTCGAGAGGCAGTTCGACACCGTCGGAACGGACGATGCGCCGGAGTTGGAGGTTGCCATCGGAAGGCTCCGGGACGCGCAGGTAGACCCAGCCGCTGACGGTGGAGGTCGTGAGTTCAACCACGAGATCCGAGGAGGACGGCGTGCTGTCGACGGAGGCGAGGGCGATGACCTCGACGTCATTGGTGGAACCATCGCTCAGGTACAGCCGATCGGGCAGGTCGTTGAGGTCTGGCGAGTCGTTGACCAGGAAGTCCGGTTTGCCGTCATTGAATGCGCCCTGGGCTTCGACCTGACGGATCATTTCATGGATCGAGACCTCATCGATCAGTGACAGGCGCGGATTGCCAAGTCCGTCGATGTGTTCGAACCGGGCGCTGTAGTCGATGAACAAGCCCTGGAGCGACGACGTGAAGAGCCATCGGGCGACCTCGGTGTCGCCGGGGGCGATGGAACCGAAGTTTGCGGTCAGGGAAGGCTGGATCGATTCGCCGGCGACCTCGGTGCCGATGAGTTGGAAGTCGATCAGGAGGCCGCGCTCGTTCTCGACGATCTGGGGTTGTGCGGAGGTGATGCGGAAGTTGCGGGCCTCGCCGGCACCGGAGTTCCGGACAAAGATTCCGAGCGCATACGGGATGCTGGGTTCAACCTCCGGAGTGAACGGATCATCCGAGTAGACGTCGCGCTGATGGAAGTACTGCAGGCTGAGGAGCGGCTGCGGATAGACCGTGATGGGCACGTCGGCGAGGGGCACGGTGACGAGCACTCCGTTGTGGCGGTAGCGCAGCGAGCCGCCGATGCGATAGACGATCGGCGTTCTTCCGGCAGCATCGCGGGTCGGGATCAGGACCCAGGTGGACTTGCCGGTGGTGTTGCCGGCGAGGGTGCCGTGGCCATCGATGGCGGTGATTCCGGAGATTTCGGGAGGACGGAGCCCGAATAGCGTCGCGACATCATCGCCGGCCTCGTTGCGGAACCGGAGCTCGATGCCGATCTCGGTCAGGGTGGCGGGATCGGCGTTCTCGATCTCCAGGGCGGCGCGGAAGGCGTCGCGGGTGAGGACGGCTTCCTGTTCGAGCTTGAGCTTCACGCGGGCGCAGACGGCGTCGGGTGGCCGGTCGATGTTGAGGGCGGCGGCGATCTCGTTGCGCGGAACGGGGAACAGGTCGGCAGGGAGGGGTTCGGTGATGCGGCCCTCGATGTCGGCGGTGCTGCGGGCGAGTCGGCGGAGGTTGGAATCGCCGCCGGAACCGCATTCGCCGCCGGCGAGGATGCGGTCGCCGTTGGCACCGAATTCCCGGCTGACTTCGGAGCCATTGGGCAGGGTGCCCTTGAGGGAGCCGCCGATGTTGGCGCGGGCAACGAGATTGCCGCAGGCGGAGATCTCGCCGCCAGAGTCGTTGCACCAGGAGAACTCGGCCCCGAGGTTGCCCTCGATGCCGATCTGGCCGTGGACTTCGCCTTCGAAGGCGACCTTGGCGAAGCTGATGGAACCGGATTCGCCGCCGACGGAGAGGTTCATGCCTGCGGAGGCGTTGCCTTCGAACTCGGCCCCGGCAAACGCGGTGAGGAGGGCGCTGCCGTTGACGCAGAACTTTTCACCGCCGCCGCATTCGCGGGTGTAGGTGGCCTCGACGCTGCCTGAGAGATTGAGGCGAATCCCAGCCAGGGCGCGGCCGGACACCGCGACATCTTCCCAAGGCGCGGGCGCTTCGAAGGGCAGTTCGGCGGCGACGCCGGGCCCGATCTCGACCTGGGCGCTGAGCGAGGCGTTGCCGGTGGCATTGCCTTCCCAGGAGAGGCGGTTGTCGACGCAGCAGGTGCAGAGTTCTCCGGAGAGGCTGATCGACATGCTGGCGTCGGTCAGACGTGCTGCCGGGAGCTTGGAGAGGATGGCCGTCATGAGACGTTCGACCTGACCTCCGAGGTCGACGCTCACGCCACCTTCGATGCAGACCTTGGGCAGCAGGTCGCAGCTGCAGAGTTCGGGCGGAGAGATGTCGGGCGGATTGAAGATGAACGACGGGCCGCCGCCGCTGCTGGGGCCACCACCGCCGCCGAAGCCTCCGCCCCAGCCGCCGAATCCGATCCATCCGCCGCCACCTCCGCCACCGCATCCGGTGCCGGCATTATTGAAGGTGACCGGGGCGGTATAGGTGTTGAGACGCGGTCCGCAGAGCAGATCCCACAGCAGGCCACCGGACACAACGCAAGGGCCGCCTGCGGCAACGCCGGCCGAGCGGCGCGTGCCGGATCGTCCACCGCCTGCACCTGCGGCAAGCCGGCGGATGGTCATGGGAACCGTCAGGCTGCTGCGCGCGGGGAGATCGCCGACCTCGGTGATGAGGGGGATGAATTCCCAATCGGGATGGGTGGGCAGCTGGAACCGGCTGTTCTTTGCCGTGACGAGGCCGTGGTTGGTGAGGGTCAGGTCGACCTGGGTTTCGTCGCCGACCACCGTGGAAAGGTCGATGACCGTGGGTTCCATCGTGACCACCGGCGTTGGCACTGCGGTTTCAAAGACGGTCTCGATGGTGATCTGGGTGCGGTCCTCGATCTGGATGGGTTCGACGGTCCAGCGATAACGCACGGTCTGGCGTGGCAGGAACGCGAGGGCGTCGGTGGTCTTCCCGGCTTCGACGAGATGGGTGCCGCGGTAGGAGCCGTGATCGGCGGCACTGACTTCGATGCGGTAATAGTCTTCCCGGAGATTCTGGAAGAGGGCGATGCCGTCGATGCCGGTGGTCTTGCGGGCGATTTCGGTGCCCGCGATGGCGTCAAAGACAACGACCGTGGCTCCGTTCACGCGAGGTTCGCCCTCGGCGTAATAGGTGAACTCGTCGACGGCCTCGACACGCAGGTCGCCGTTGGCATCGGACAGGGCGCGGAAGTTGAACGGAATGGTGACCGAGCCCTGCTCGCCCTGGGCGAAGAGGGATCCGGCGTACGGGCCGAGAGGCAGATCGGCGGCCGGGGTCAGGACCAACGTGACCGGGTTGGTGGCACCGGGGGCGAGGTCTGCAAGCTCCGCACCCGCGGCAATGGTCAGCCAGGGCAGGGGCGGTGCGAGCAGTCGCAACGGGCCGGTACCGCGTCCGCCGCGGTTGACAATGTCGAAGCGCACGGTGGTCTGGGTTCCACGTCGCATTCCGGTTTCCAGAGACGTGGGTGTGGCGACGAGGACCGGTCGGAGGGCGTTGACGATCACCGGCAGTTCGATGTCTTCAGACAGCCCCGAAGCGGTGGAGATGCGGAACCGGACAAGGCCGCCGGTGGTGATGCCGTTCGCAACGGCGACGCCATAAGTGAGGGTGACCTGACCGTTTCCTGGCAGATCGTTGGCACCCAGTGTCGGGGTGACGGTGACGCCCGGCGGCACCGAGACCAATTCAACGGCGAGACCGGGGAGGGGCACGTCGCTGAGGTTCTCGATGATGGTCGACGACGCAGCACTCTCGCCTTCGATGATCGCCATCGGACCGACCGGGTTGACCTTGAATCCGATCAGGGTGAACTGGTCCTGCGGCGTGGGTTCACCGGCACCGGGGTGTGCGGCGGCGATGGAGTAATTGCCTGCCTCGCCCGGCAGCGGGGTGAAATTCAGGGAGAAGTTGCCCGCCGAATCCGTCAATGCGCCGAGGGTACGGCGAAGACCGCGGACCACGACGTGCACCGAGACGAGGACGTTCCCGGCGGGGGCACCGGTGGATCGCCGGACAGCGGAACCGCGGATGGGAACCACCGTGTTGGCGGGAGCCTGGGTGATGTCCGTCGACGCCACCGCGGTGTACGCGGACTCGACCACGATGGGTGCGGCGACGATGCCGAAATTGTTGGCGTCAGAGAGTTCCGGAACGGTGCGGATGGGATCCACCTCCACGACCGGGTAGATGTTGCCGACCTGGCGTGGGAGGGTGAACGAAGGCGACAGTTCGAAGAAGTCGCCCGGTGGAAGCGTTCCGGTGAAGTTGAACTGCCCGGCCAGCGAATCCCCGCCGGGTGAGGCATCGGTCGACAGGTAGATGCGCACCAGGAACGGACCGACGGCAGGGGTGTTGCCGCGGTTCTCGATGCGGTAGGTGGCCGAGACGATCTGTTCGGTTTGGGCGCTGGGCGGGGCGGTCACGGAGGCCACGACGAGGTCCGGGAGGTCGAGATCGGTGACCGTGAGACCTGCGGTCCCCTCGGTGAAGCCGGGAGCCATCGCCGTCACCGTCAACATCTGGGAACCGTCCGTGGTGGCGTCGGCGATCGAATCGACCGGGAAGGTTGCCGTGGCACTGCCGACGGGGATCTCAACGGTGGCCGGAACGGTCGCTTCGCTGGGGTCACTGGAGAGGAGGGTGACGACGAGCGGGACCGTGGTGGTGGTGTTGCGTCGGATCGTTCCGGTGGCTGCGGCGGTGACCCCTTCGGCGACGACCGGGGTGCTGAGCGTCAGCGTGAGTGTGGGTCCGTCATTGTCGGTGACGGTGACGGTCTGGGGCACTGCGGCGACCGGCGGTCTTCCGCCGAGGGTTGCGGTCGCGGAGATCAGGGTCATCTGGTCGCCATCGACCAAGGCATCGTCGACGGCGGCGATGGGGAAGGTGGCCGAGGCGGTATTGGCGGCGATGACGACGGTGGCTGGGACCGTTGCGGCCGTTGGATCGTTGCTCGCGAGTTCCACGAAGACGGGTTGCGAGGAGACGGGTGACCGCGTGATCGTTCCGGTGGCGGCGGCCGCGCCGCCCGCTTCGGAGATCGTGGCTGGGGCGATCGAGAGCTCCAGTGTGAGTGTGTCGTTGTCGACCAGGGTGAGGCTGTCCGACGACGACCCGAATCCAGAGGCGGAAGCCGTGATCGTCTGGACGGTGTTCGGTTCGATCAGCGTGTCCTCGGCGGAGATGACGGCAAAGCTCACGCTGGGTTGACCGGCCGGGATGGTGATCGTCAGCGGCAGCAGGAACTGCGCGGAATCCGTGACGCTGAGGCTCACGATGAGGTCTGTCGCCGCGACGGGATCGCGCGTGAGTGTGGCCGGGCTCGATAGTCCTTCCGTGAGGGTCGTCGCGTCGATGGCCAGGGTCAGACGGGGCTGATCGACGTCGATGACCTGAATCGTGGCCGTGGCCGTTCCGGTGGTGGTGGCATTGGCGGAGAGGGTGACGGTCTGGTTCCCATCGTTGATTCCGTCGAGCACAGGCGTGATCAGGAACTGGACGGAAGATGCCCCGGCGGGGAACACCACGGACGGAGGGACCGTGGCTTCCGAGGGATCGCTGCTGAGCAGGGTGACCGGGTGTGCGGAGGCGAGGCCACGGTTGCGGGTCAGGGTGGCGGTGATGCTTCCACCACTTTCGGAGGTGCCTTCGGCGGAGAGGGCGAGGGAAAGGACGGTGTCGACCTCGACGTTGTTGCCGGTGATTCCGTTGTTGGATTCTTCCGACTCGAACACCGCGCCCGTGGAATCGGTGACGATGACAGGGAAGCGCGTGCCGGCGGTGGCGTTCAGCGGCAGGGTGAAGGTGATGCTGCGCGGAACGGATTCACCCGGCTGCAACGTGCCCGCAAAGGGCGTGGTTGCTGCGAGGTTGAATCCTGCGGGAAGCGGATCCTCGGAGTTGGCGGCGTTGTTGGACCATCCCACGGCTTCGGTGAAGGGGCCAACGGCAGGAGCGGTTCCCAGGTTCGACAACGTCCACGACAGGGTGACGGTTTGGCCGGGCGTCGCGACGGCCGGGCTGACCATCCCGGTGATGGCGAGGTCGGGACGCGGCGGCAGGATGACATTGATGCCGCCGGTGATCGCCCGGTTGTTCGCAGGTGATCCGGATTCAAGGACGGTTTCTGCGGAGTCGGTGGTCACCACGAGGTAGCGGGTGCCAACGGTTTCGATCGGCAGCGTGATCGCCTGGGTGCGGGTGAGGGTGTCGCCCGGGTTGAGGGTTCCCTCGAACGTCAGTGTCGCGAGCACGGAGGCTCCCGTTCCGAGGTTGCTGGTACTGATCGCGACGGCCTCCTGGAAGGCCCCGGAGACCGGGACCGTGCCGCGGTTCCGCAATTGCCAGGTCACCTCGAAGGGAACGCTGGAAGTCACGATCGAGGGCGCGGAAAGTGCAGAGACCTCGAGGTCCGGCAACGCCACCGGTGTGATGAAGGTGACGTTGTCCACGGCCACCCGATCCTCGCCGGCACCGAGGGTGAGGCGGAGACGGGCGATCTGCGGATGGGTGATGGACACCGGCGTCTGGGTTCCGGGACCTGCGTTCAGGTTCTGACTGAAGATCTCGGTGCCGACGGCATCATAGGCCTGGATCCGCGTTCCCGGTTGTTCGGCGTCGATGACAAAAAGACTGACGAAGGGCGTCGTCGCCGGCGTGGTGGAGTTGGGACTGACAAAGATCAGGTCAACGACACTGGGCGATTCCACGGAACCAGGAAGGGTGCCGAAGACGCGGGTGGGCGAGACGGGAACGAATCGGCCAGGATCGCGATCGGTGGTGCCGGGCGTGCCGGAAACGGTCGAGAATCGGATGCCCTTGTCGAGGAACTGATCGGCCACGGCGCTGCCGGTGGGGAGTTCCTCGAAGGAGATCAGTTGGTCGCCGAGGTCCGGGGTGATGTAGAGCGCACCCTGCGGGACGAGGGCGAAAGCGGCGGAGGAAGTCGTCGTCCAGGCGAACTCAAGTCCGCTGGCTCCGACGGCGTTTGCGGCGAAGAGCAGTTCCACCGGGTAGAGACCGGGCTGAGCGAAGGACACCGGCATGGTGGACCACGAGAACCCGCGGTCGCCGGCCTGACCCAGGAAGACACCCCCAACCGTCAGATGGAATCCGTCGTCCGAACCGACATGGAGATCGATGTCGATCTCCTCGGTTTCAGGGCGGAGGTCGAGATCGGACGAGACCCGCAGGTGGAACCGATGCCGCAGGATGAAATTTGCGGCCGCGAGTCCGAGCACCTGCTCGGGTGGGGTGGTGGTCTGTTGGAAGAAGCTGTTGAAGCTGTCTCCGACGCTGATGACGGAGCCCGGGTTCGGGAAGTCAATGAACGGACTGAGTGTCGTGCCGCTGGGAGTCCTTCCGACGAGATCGGAGGGCAGGGGAGCGGGGCCACCGCCGATGCCGTTGAAGAGTTCGATGGTCACGCCGTTGCCGGGAACCGTGGGCAGGACATCCCGCGAGGCGAGAGTGGCCGGGAGGAGGGTGCCGTAGTTCTCCTGCACCGTCAGGTACGCCACTGCACTGGGGGAGGAACCACCGAGGTCGCTCACGCGGCAGTAATAGGATCCGGCGTCCGCCGCCGTGACATCCGTCAGCGTCAGCGTTGGACTGTTCGAATCCGGAATGGGGTCCTCATCATGGAACCACTGGAAGGTAACGGGTTCGGTGTATTGCGCCGATACGCTGAAGGTGACGGGATTGTTGCGCAGGATGGTTCGGGAGGACGGGTTCCCGGTGATCAGCGGCGGAACGAGGACGTTGAAGGTGGCAGTGAAAACATCCTCCGGAACCTCGCCGCCGGTGGCATCGGCGTCCTGGTCCTGCAGGTTGCCCGCGGCATCCCGGGCTGTCGGTTGGATGCGGAGGGTATACGTGGTGTTGAGCCGAGCGGGTGAGATCTCGAGTCGGTAGCGATTGGAGGATTCGCGCACCAATTGGTTGAGGGTGACGTTGCCTCCCGGCGTGCTGACCGAGATGTCCTCCAGCGAGAGACCGTCGGCATCGACCGGTTCCGAGTAGGTGAACGTGAGCGTCGAGACGGGCGTGGTGACAGTTCCGGTAGGCGTTGAACTCACGATGCGCGGACCGCTGCTGTCGACGCTGAATCGCGCGAGGAATCGCCCGTCCACGGCACTGGGGATGTAAAGGCGGACGTTGTCGATGCCCCAGCTTTCGTCGGGGATATCCTGCAGGTTCGCGCCGGCGAACCGAAGGCTCAGGTCGGTCGAAGTGTGTTCAAACTCCACTTCGAGGTTTCGATAGATGGAATCGCTCCAGAAGTTCCCGCTGAAGTTGGAGCCGCTGACCGTGGGCGTCCCGGGGAATGAATCCGCGTTGAAGTCGAACTGGCTGAAGTTGTGACGCCACAGAGGTGCTGGTGAGTTTCCGAGCGTGATCTGGAACGCGTCGTCGTGGGCGTTGCCATCCCACGAATCGATGATGAACAGATCCCACACCAACCGTACGCGTTGATGTTCCGGAAGGTTGGCCAACGCCAGCGTCAGGGCATTGTTTCCGTGGAAGCCCGCGAAGCGCGGCGGGATGCCGCCTGCGGAGATCGTCGCATCGGTGGCGGTCTCGCCCCGATTCCATTCCGCGCCCACGCGTTCATCGAAGTCGGTGCGGTACAGCGGAACCATGACGCCGCCCAACATGGGCGAGCCATCGACATCGTTGACGTTGGGACCGATGGCCACCGAGTAGTCGCCATCGGGCAGCGGGCTGCCCAATTGGAGGCGCACGGTCTGGGCATCATCCGCCACGATGCCGGTCACGGGAAAAGCACCCCCCGGGCCTGTCAGGACGACATCCTCGGCCGAGAGCGTGGTGAGATCCACCGGGCGGCTGAAGGTGACAACCAGTGCCGTCACGGGGGAGGGCGCACTCGCGGCGGGCGTGATCGAGGCGACCTGGAACTGCGTGGAGTCAACGATGACCTGCGCGACGCGGCTGGTGACGGCTCCGAAGCTGTTCTGGATGACAACCGAGTAATCACCCGCGTCGAGCGGCGTGACGCCCGAGAGGGGGAGCGAGGGGGACGACGATCCGACCGGCAGGCTGCCGCGGAACCATTGGTACCCGGTGATTCCGAAGGGCGAGTCGGCGGCGATGGAGAGTTCGGCGGACGCTCCGACCAGCACGCGCAGGTCGACGGGTTGCCGCGTGATGAAGGGTTGCGGCGACCGTAGACGGAAGGAGTATGTGCCGGAGTAGTCAGGACTGCCCCCGGGGTACACCACCACGGTGTAAGTGCCGTCCAAGGGAAGGTCGACACGGCCGACGTCGTAACCGTCCAGGTAGTCGCAGCACATCAGGTAGTTTCCGTCCGGGCGGAGGATGTACCAATACATGCAGCAACGATCGGCGCCCAGGTCATCGAGGTAGAGCGTCTGGCCGGCCGTCCCGGTGAACGTGTAGTAGTCGTAGGCTCCGGCGTACTCGAGGCGGCCGGCACCGGGTGTCGACACGCCTCCGATGGAGTCCGCGCTGACAACCTCATCGATGCCCACGGTGAAGTGGCCGTCCGACGGGATGGATCGGATCTGGAAGGAGAAGTTGCCGATGTAGTCCGGGGATGCCCAGGCCGGATAGACATAGACCGTGTAGGTGCCAGTGACCCCCAGGGTGTAGCGGCCCGGATCCGACCCATCGAGTCGGTCGCAGCACATGAAGTAGTTGTTGTTCGGATCGCGGATCTGCCAGTCGAGGCAGCACTGGCCAGCGCCCAGGTCCTCCAGGTAAACCACATCACCAGCGGTGCCGTTGAAGGTGTAGAGATTGTAGGCTCCGGGATGGCTGATGGTTCCGGCACCCTCAACGGTTGAGCCTCCGATGGAATCCGCCGCCACGACCTGATCGTAGCTGATGGGGAATGTAGGATCCGGGGGAATGACGCGGAGGCGGAAGGAGTAACTGCCCAGCCACTCGGGGATGGCACCGGCCTGGTAGACGTAGATGGTGTGCTCGCCGGTGACCCCGACCTGATAGCGGCCGAGGTCATTTCCATCGAGCCGGTCGCAGCACATCAGGTAGTTGTTGTTCGGATCCCGGATCTGCCAGTCGATGCAGCAGACCTCGGCTCCGAGGTCCTCCAGGTACAGCAGTTGCCCAGCTTCGGCATGGAAGGTGTAGATGTCGTAGCCGCCGGGCATTTCAAGTCGGCCGGCACCGGGTCGCAGTAACCCGGCAACCGAGCCGTCGGCGACGAGATCATCCAGGGCAATGGCGAACTCGTCGTCGACCACGCGTCGGAGGCGGAAGGAATAGGTGCCGGTCCAGTTGGGGTCCGCTCCCGCGGGGTAGACATACAGGGTGTAGGTTCCGGAGACCGAGACGTGGTAGCGGCCGACATCGCCGCCGTCGATCCGGTCGCAGCACATGAAGTAGTTGCCGTTTGGATCGCGGATCTGCCAGTCGATGCAGCATTGGGCGGCACCCAGGTCCTCGAGGTAGAGCACGTCCCCGGCTTCCGCGGTGAACTGGTAGATGTCGTTGATTCCCGCCGACTCGATCCGCCCGGCACCCGGAGTCGCATTCGCACCGATGAAGCCGTCGGACACGGTCTCATCGATGGCGAGGTTCATCGGGAGTTCCGGCGGCAGCAGGTGGAGCTTCAGGGAATAGGGACCGGACCATTCGCGATAGGAGCCGACCGGGAAAACGCGGAGGCGGTACGTGCCGAGCTTGGACAGGCCGATCCGGCCCGGGTCGTAGCTGTCGATGCGATCCCAGAAGACGTAGCCACCATCCGGATCTTCGAGGCGCCAGTCGATGCAGCAGACGGCGACACCGCGATCCTCGACGTAGAGGAGGGCGGGTTCGGTGAGGGTGAAGGTGTAGACGTCTTGTTGGCCGGGATGCTGGAGGGTGCCGGCACCGGGTGCCTCGGTGCTGTTGAGTTGGTTTGCGGTCAGGTCGAGGGGAAGGCTGACGGCGAACTCCTCGTTGGGGCCGGAAGGCAGGAGGGCGAACGAATACTCGGGGATCGATTCTCCCACGCCTTGGATGGTGAGGGTGTAGGTCCCTTCCTCGGGAAGTTGGAGCCGGCCGGCGTCGCCGTCGTCCCAGCAGCTGTGTCCGAAGCGGTGGTTGAAGAGTTGGGTTCCGCTGGGGCTGGTGAGGGTCCAGACCGTCGTGCAACCGTTGCCGGAGATCTCGTCGAAGAAGATCCAATCTCCGGTCGCGCCGGTGAATCGGAAGGTATCCGTGTTGCCGGGCGCAGCGATGGCACCGGCACCGCTGGCAGCATTCCCGCCAATCAGCCCAGGGGCGACCACGTCGCCGAGGACCAGATCGAAGGCGTCGGTGGCGACAGGCCAGAGGCGGAAGGCGTATGGGCCGAAGCGCGTGTCGATGGTCCACACGCGCAGCGTGTAGGTGCCGTCGAGGGGGAGTGCGATGGTTCCGGGGTCGCCGTCATTCCAGCAGCCGAAGCCGAGCCAGTGGTGGAAGATCTGGGTGCCGTCCGGCGCGGTGAGGGACCACTGGGTGAAGCAGGCATCGCCAGTCTGTTCATCGAAGTAGACCCGTTGGCCAGCCGTTGCGGTGAAGGTGTAGAGATCGGCGTCCGCGGGGACTTCGAGGTTTCCTGCGCCAGCGACCGGAGCGCCGTTGATGGATCCGTCGGTGATGGCGTCCCCGAGGTTGAGGGCGAAGGTGAGGGGGGGCGGGACCTGGGTGACCCGGAAGCCATACCCCGTGTCCGAGGCGTCGGTGGTGAAGATGCGCAGTCGGAAGACACCGGACTCCTGGAGTTGGATGAGCCCGGTATCGCCGTCGTTGCCGCAGCCGCCGCCCAGCCAGTGGTGGAAGACGCGGGTGCCGGACGGTGCGATCAGTTCCCACTGGAGCGCGCAGGCGTTGCCACTGTGTTCGTCGAAGAAGATCCAATCGCCCGCGTTGCCGGACAGTTCATAAAGATCTTCCCCTTCGCCGTTGGAAAGGACCCCGGCACCCGCATTGGGCAGGTCGGCGGCGATGGTTTGGTTGTACGCGATCGGATGGACAACCGTGACCACGACGGAATCCCCGGTCGCATGGCCGCCCGCATCGCTCACCATGCAGGAATAGGTTCCGCGATCCGCGTCATTGACGGAATCCAGTTCGAGGGTTGCGGTGTTTGCGGAGGGGATCCGCACGCCATTATGCCGCCACTGGTAGGTGAATGGACCGGTGCCGGTGGCCGCGGCCGTGAGGATCACGCTGCCACCCAAGGGAACGTCGGAGCGCTGGGGGCTGACAGCAACCCGGGGTGCGGCCTCCGGGATGAGTTGGAGGTAGTCAATGTCGCCGGATTGCGCGGAGATCCGCAGGGTGACGGTGTCCGTCAGGTCGACCAGGACCTCGCCGGAGTCGTTCTGCAGCGTCAGGAATCGGTTGAGGGAACGGCCGTGTCCGGCCGTTCCACTGAACCGTCCGATCTCGACGGTGTTCTGGGCGGGAGTTCCGTTTCCGGAAGTGACGACCGAAAGGCGGGCGGCGAGCGGGCGAGCACCGGAGCCCGACATGGCGGCGATGATGCGGTATCGGCCGGTTGGGATGGTGCGGGTGTAATTGAACCACTCATTGCCGGTGAGGCGGCTCAAACGGTAGGAGAGGTTCACCTCCCATGGGCCGCGATCGGACTCGACGGCGGTATTGAGCACCACTGGCTGGTTGGGGTTCTCACCGATGCGGTACAGGTCGTCCTCGGCCGAGTTGCTGGTGCGGTTGAAGTCGACGCTGTTCACCGCGCTCAACCCGGAGGCGGCACCGCCGAGATAAGGCATCACGGAGGTGAGCGCTACCGGTTGGCCGTTGCCGTGGTCGAAGTCTTCGGCCTCGATGACGAAGCTGTCTCCGGTACCCCCGCCCGACGCGCCGGAACGGCACCATCCGGAGCCGCTGGCGTTCACCAGGTCTTGGATTTCGGTTGCCGTGAGGGCCCGGTTCGCGACGAAGGCTTCATCGATGTCGCCGGGGAACTTGTACGCGGAGCCTCGGAGGACACCCCATTCACCGATCTTCGCGGTGTAGTCCGGGGTTCCGGCGAGGACCTTGCCTGCTCCGACGGTGGTGGAGCGGTCCAGGGCGCCGTTCTTGTAGATGCGGAGGGATCCCGTGGCCGCGTCCCACGTCGCGGCGATGTGCATCCAGGTGTTGGCCGGAATCACGTTCAGGCTCGCCAGACTGCCCACGGTTCCATCCGAGAACTGGACGGCAAAAGACCCGCGCAGGGAGGACCCGGATTCCCCGAGATACAGGATGAACCGGTTGTTGACCTGGGGAGACGTGTTCCATTGCGAGATGATTCCGGCGACGGTGCCCGAGACGTTGTCGCGTCGGATCCAGCCGCCGACCGTGATGCCGGTGGCGGCGTCGAGGGCGTTCAGGGAACCGATGGAGACGTAATCGTCGGATCCATCGAGCGCGAAGGCCTGACCGACCCGACCGAAGGTGTAGGTGGCTCCGTTGGCGAGGCTCGCGGCGGTTCCGCCCGTCTCGTTTGCCGTGGTCGCGTCGCCGGTCCACCAGCCAAGGAGACCGGACGGTTGCGGCGCGCACGGAACGGTGACTTCAGCGAAGCTGGAAGCGATCTTCAGGTTGTCGACGACCAGGGTTCCCGCGTCCGCGGACTGGATCCATTGGAAGGCGTTGATGCCGGTGGAGACCGGCGACAGATCCGAAGCGGTGACGGTGTGGATCGTGGCCTCGTCATGGGTCGGGTTGATCCAGAGGGTGGCAGCGCCCGTCAGTGGGAGATAACGGACGACGACCTGATAGGTCTGGCCGGTGGCGAGGTCGAGCGGGAGGACGGTGGCACTGGGGGCGAGACCGGCGGCCCCGATGCGCAGTCGGTAGGTGCCGGAAGCGGCGCCGTCCGTCGTGGCAACGATGCCAGCGCGGGGGCTGCCGGAGGCGTCGATCAGTTGTCCGAACACCGCGCCGGTGGCCGATGGAAGGGCGGTGGTTCGGAGATCAAACGAGGTCCACAGGGTGGTGGCGGCATGCGGACCGTCTGCGAGGGGCGCGCGAACGGATTCCGAACCGGCGGACGAAAGCGACAGGCTGCCTCCGGAGACGGGCAGTTCGCCGGCGGTGCCGGTGAGCGTCGTCCACGGGGAACCGACGGTACCGGTGAGTGCGGACGCGTCCGGATAGGGGAAGGGCTCCGAGAGGAAGGTTGCGGCAGATGCAGCAATGCAACCGAGTGCCGCGGAGACGGCACGAACGAGCCAGAGCTTCATGGTACGATTCAGGGGCAGACACGGGACCGTGGGGGCTTCGCGCTAATGAAGCACCTCAGGACTGTGTCCTCATTGATTACCCGGATTTTGGTGGTCATGTCCAACCCTCGGTTGACTGGAATGCAGGCTCGGGGTCCGTTCCGTAAATTCCCCTATGCGGGAACACAATCCGGTTTGGGTTCTTCAAGGTCCGCCGCGTGGGGGCACGCGGCCTACAAAGGGAGTTGCCTGGGCTGGAGGCCGGGTGCCCTCACCCGGC
>JAIXZE010000355.1 GCA_027489875.1 Verrucomicrobiales bacterium | reverse complement strand
GCCAGTCCCCAGTTTGCCCAATCTGAAGGCCGGGTGCCCCCACCCGGCGCCGGGAAGAAGCTCCCAGTTCCCATTTCGGGTACGCCGGAGGCGTTGAAGCGGGTAGACCGGGGTGCGAAGCAACCCCGGGTCCTGGGCACCCAAAGAGACACCTACCCCGGCAGGGATTGAGGAATCCGCTGCCTTCGCCCCCCTGCCGGGGTGCGGAATCCATCATGACGCGCCTTTCCCTGGGTGCGTGCTTCGCACGACCCGGGGCTATCGGCTCCCATCCCTCCGGGATGCCCGCACGCCGGAGGCGTGGGAGTGGGTCCGGAATCGATGAGGCACGGCAATCACCCATGGCGATGAGGACATCGCCGCCCCGTTCAAGGTCCATGGCCGGGGTGGCGACGTCCTCGTCGCCCTTCCGAAGCCATTCCCAAGGCGATGAGGACATCGCCGCCCCGAAAGCACACTCAATCCAGGCCCGCACCCCCTGCGCCCTTGCCGATCCAGTTCCGCCCGTGGTAGCGATTCCGTGCCGATGATCCAACGGTCTGGGAACCCACCGAAGGCTCTTTCGACCCGGATCCAGCGGCACCTTGACCCGCCAAAGCCACCCCATGAGCGAATCACCGAGCGAGCCCAGTCCTGTCGAACCGCCCCCTTTGCCACCGGAGAACGAGGTCCTCTCCAAGTACCAAGGCGTGAAGGGGTGGTTGTTCTTGTTCTGCTTCAGTCTAACCGTCCTGGGACCTCTCCTGACCATCGCGGCCCTGATCACGGGCTTTGGCATGTCCCAGAAGTATTTCACGGAATATCCCGGCTTGCTGGTCATGCTGATCATCGACGCCGTGCTGAGCCTCGGCATTGCCGGCTTCGGCCTGTACGCCGGGATCAAGCTCTGGCGCATCCGTCCCGGCGCGGTCCTGGCGGCAAAGCAATACCTTTACTGTACGCTGGCCTACCAAGCGATCGGCATGGGTCTCCCCTGGATTAGCGGCCTGCCCCCGGAGGACATAAAGGCAATGGTTGTCGAGAGCATCCGGGATGTCATGAGGGGCTTGATCCACTTCGCGATCTGGTTTTCGTACCTCAACAAATCGAAACGGGTGCGCGCCACGTACACGTCCTGACACCTCCCGGAACGGGGAGGCGACGTCCTCGTCGCCGTTCCAGAGCCATTCCCATGGCGATGAGGACATCGCCGCCCCGAATCCCTTCCAAAAGCGGGCAGTGGCAGGATGCGCCCCACCTCGTCCCCCACCGTTCCCAGTCCTTGCCCACACCCCGTGGGCCGGATACGGTGCGCCCGGTCCTCAAACGAAGACCGGTAACACAGCGATTACGATTTATGGCGAAGCTTTCCGTGCGCGACCTCGATGTCGCCGGCAAACGCGTATTGATGCGCGTCGATTACAACGTGCCGATGGAGGAGAAGAACGGCGTGATGGTCATCAACGACACCACGCGCATCAAGGAGACGCTCCCCACCCTGCAATTGCTCACCTCCAAGGGAGCACGCCTGATCCTGGCCGCCCACCTGGGCCGTCCGGACGGCAAGCGGGAACCCTCGATGAGCCTGCGTCCGGTGGCGGAGAAACTGGCGGAAATGCTCGGGAAACCGGTGGCTTTCGTCGACGAAACCGTGGGCGAGAAGGCCGAGGCCGCCGTGGCCGCGTTGACCGACGGTCAGATCCTCGTGCTGGAGAACGTCCGGTTCCATGCCGAGGAAGAGGCGAATGACCCCGTGTTCGCCGCCCGTCTGGCCCGCCTGGCCGACATCTACGCCAACGACGCCTTCGGTGCCGCCCACCGCGCCCATGCTTCGACCAGCGGCGTTGCCCGCATCATCCGCGCCTGGGGTGGCAAGGCCGCCGCCGGCCTGCTGATGGAACGTGAGTTGAAGTTCCTCGGCGACGAACTCGAAACCCCCGCCCGCCCCTTCGTGGTCATCCTTGGCGGTGCCAAGGTGTCGGACAAGATCAAGGTCATCGACCGCCTGCTGGAGAAGGCCGACACCATCCTGATCGGTGGTGCCATGGCCTACACCTTCAAGCTCGCCCACGGTGGCAAGACCGGGAAGTCCCTCATCGAGAAGGACCACACCGGCACCGCCCTCGCCGCCGAGGCCAAGGCCGCAAAGCGCGGCGTGAAGTTCCTGCTCCCCACCGACACCGTCGTGGCGGACCTCAAGGACACCGGCAAACTCAACAAGAAGGGCCGCCCCGTCTTCGAACCGATCAACCCCCGCGTCGTCAGCGGCGACATCCCGGACGAGACCGAAGGCTTCGACATCGGACCTGAGACCGCGGCCACCTACGCCGCCGTCATCGCCGGCGCGAAGACCGTCCTCTGGAACGGACCCATGGGTATGTTCGAGGACAAGCGCTTCGCGGAAGGCACCAATGCCGTCGCGCAGGCGCTAGTCGCGGCCACCCAGAACAACGGGGCCAAGTCGATCATCGGCGGCGGTGACAGCGTGAAGGCGATCAACAAGGCCGGCCTTGGCGACAAGGTCACCTTCGCCAGCACCGGCGGCGGTGCCAGCCTCGAATTCCTCGAAGGCATCCCCCTCCCCGGCGTGGTCGCCCTCGACGACGTCTAGGATCCGTTTCGATCGCCCGGGAGGCCTTCTCCGGAAGGCCTTCCAGGCACCCAAATACAGGCGGGTCCGGATGGCCCCGCCGAAAAACCCCTTTACGCCCCCCCACTCATCGCTAGGCTCCCACCCCTGTTTCGCATGGAAAAGGACCGGAAGTTGATCATCGCAGGCAACTGGAAGTGCAATAAGACCGTTGCCGAGTCTGTCGCCCTTGTGACCGACCTCAAACGGGAACTCGCTGCCGTCAAGGAGGTGGACATCGTGGTCTGCCCCGCCTTCACGGCGCTTGATGCCGTGTCGCACGCCATCATCGAGTCGAACATCCGCCTCGGTGCCCAGAACATGGGCGACAACGGCTACGGTGCCTTCACCGGTGAGGTCGCCCCGGGCATGCTCCGGGACCTCAGCGTGCGCTACGTGATCCTCGGCCATTCCGAACGCCGCCAGTACCAGAAGGAATCGGACGAACTGGTGGCCCGCAAGGCAGCGGCCGCCCACACGGCCAACCTCATCCCCATCGTCTGCGTTGGCGAAACCCTCAACGAACGCGAAGCGGGCATCACCGAGCAGGTCGTCGAGAAGCAGGTGCGCGGTTCCCTCGCCGGCCTGACGCCCGAACAGGTCGAAGCCACCGTGGTGGCCTACGAACCCGTCTGGGCCATCGGCACCGGCAAGACCGCCAGCTCCGCCCAAGCCCAGGAAGTTCACGCCTTCATCCGCCGGGTCCTCGTCCAGATGCACGGGGAATCAGTCGCCCGCCGCGTCCGCATCCAGTACGGCGGCTCGGTCAAGGCCTCGAACGCCCGGGAAATCCTCAGCCAACCGGACGTCGACGGCGCGCTCGTCGGCGGTGCTTCGCTCGAAGCCAAGGGATTCGTCGACCTCATCCGCAACTCGATCTGATCCGATCCAGCGGCTCGTTTTTCAAACCACCCGGGCCTGCGGGCCCTGAAGATTTCAATCCATGCAACTCGCCATCAATCTGCTCACGCTCGTGCTCGTGGTGCTGGCCCTCTTCCTGGGCCTGCTGATCCTCCTGCAATTGCCCAAGAAAGAAGCCGGCATCAACGCCGCCTTCGGTGCGGAATCCACCGCTGCCATCTTCGGTGCCTCCTCCGGGACGGCGCTGACCCAACTCACCCGCTACGTCGCCACCGGCTTCCTTGCCCTGTGCCTCGTCATCGCGGTCATGACCAGCCGCCAGTCCGCCTCGCGCTCCGAGAAGATCCTCAAGGCCGCCACAACGCCGAGCGCCACGGCCACGGTCCCCGCGGCCAACCCGCTCGGCGGTGTCCAGCCCGCCCCTGCCCTCCCGACGCCGGCTCCGGCAACTCCGGCTCCAGCGGCCCCGACGACGCCCGTGCCGACCACCCCGAAGCCCTGATCGCTTCGACCTCCATGCGCCCTCCGGCGCCATCCCAGAGCGCCCCAGCCTCACGGCCCGGGGCGCTTTTGCGTTCTGCGGGCCCGGTCCTCGCGCTTTTCGCCACCCTCCTGTTCGGATTCGTCACTTCCGGCTGCCGACCGCTCCCTCCCGCGGACCTCGTCCTCCACAACGGCCGCGAACCCGAGACCATTGATCCGCACCTCCTCACCGGTCAGGCCGACGGCCGCATCGGTTCCGCCCTCTTCGAAGGCCTGACCCGGTACGATCCAGTCACCGGCAACGCCATCGCCGGTCTGGCCGAAAGCTGGTCGCTCAGTCCGGACGGTCGTTCCTACACCTTCACGCTGCGCACGAACGCCACCTGGTCCACCGGCCAACCCATCACGGCCGACGATGTCGTCTGGTCTTGCCAACGTGCCGTGGATCCGAAGACGGCCGCCGATTACGCCAGCCAGTACTTCTACATCGAGAACGGCGAAGCCATCTGCAACGGGGCCGAAACCAACCTCGCCCGCCTGGGCGTGATCGCCACGTCACCGCGCACCGTCCGGATCCAGCTCACCAATCCCACCCCGTTCTTCCTCGAACTCCTGGCCTCCCGCGTTTTCGCGGTGGTCCCCCGCGCCACCCTCGAAAAGTACGGCGACCAGTGGATCCGCTCACCCGACCTGCCCTGCAGCGGGCCGTACACGCTGGAATCCTGGCGGGTCAACGACCGCATCCGGCTCCGGGCCAATCCCCACTACTGGGACGCCGCCCACGTCCGGTCGAAAGTGGTGGATGTCCTCGCCGGCGATTCCGCCCACACCGCCCTGAACCTCTACCTCGCCGGTGACGTCGACTTCATCGTCGACAAGGACATGTTCCCCACGGAACTGGCCGAAGCCCTCCGGGCCCGACCGGATTTCCACCGCTACGATTACCTCGGGGCCTACTTCGTCCGGTTCAACTGCACCCGGAAACCCTTCACCGATCCGCGAGTGCGGCGCGCCCTGGCCCTGGTCATCAACCGCCCCCGCATCGTCGAACGGATCACCCGCATGCAGGAGCGACCGGCGTCCCACCTCGTCCCGTTCGGCACGGGCGGCTACACCCCTCCCGCCGGACTCGAACCGGACCTCCCGCTTGCGCGCCAATTGCTGGCGGAGGCGGGTTATCCCGGCGGTGCCGGATTCCCACCGGTGGAATACGCGTTCAACGCGGAATCCAAGCTCCACGAACACATCGCCGTCGAACTCCAGGCCACCTTCCGCGAGGCCCTCGGCGTGCGCATCGAACTCCGTCCGCTCGAGTGGAAGACATACCTGAACAACATGTCGAAGCTCGACTACGACATGATGCGGAGCTCGTGGATCGGCGATTACAACGACCCGAACACCTTCCTCGACCTCTTCCTGTCGAACGGCGGCAACAACCGCACCGGATGGCGCGATCCCGAGTTCGACCAACTCATCCACACGGCCAACGCCACGCTCGATCGGATCCGCCGCTTCGAACTCCTCGGCCAGGCGGAGGCCCGACTCCTGCGCGTCGGTGCGCCCATCGTGCCGCTCTATTCGTACGTCGGATTCTACGCCCTCGACACCAACCGCATCACGGGCGTCCACGGCAACCTCCTCGACGAACATCCGTTCTGGGCCATCGGCCGCCTGCCGCGATGAAACTCCTCCACCGCCTCCTCCTGATCCCGGTGTTGGTGTGGATCGTCGCAACGCTCGCGTTCTTCCTGATGCGCGCCGCGCCGGGCGGCCCTTTTGATCGCGAACGCGCCCCCGCCTCCAAGGAGGTCGAGGCCGCGCTCAAGGCGCGCTATCACCTCGACGAATCGCTCGGCCGGCAATACCTGCGTTTCCTGGCTGGGGTCGCCACGGGCGATCTCGGTCCCTCCTTCAAGTACCGCCATCATTCGGTCAACGACATCCTCGCCCAGGCCCTGCCGGTATCGCTCACGCTCGGCTGGCTCGCCTTCGGCACGGCGCTGGGGATTGGCATTCCCACGGGATTCCTGGGTGCCGTGTACCGTGGCCGATGGCCCGACTGGGGCGGGAGCTTCCTTGTGCTCGCCGGTGTGTGCATCCCGACCTTCGTGCTCGCCCCGCTGCTGGTGCTGTTCTTCAGCCTGAAGCTCGGCTGGTTGCCGGTCGCCCTCTGGGGTTCGCTCCCGCAGGTGCTGCTGCCCACATTTGCCCTGGGCCTCTATTTCGCGGCCCGCGTTTCCCGACTCCTCCGCGAAGGCCTCTCGGAAACCCTGCGCGCCCCGTTCATCCTGACCGCCCGGGCAAAGGGGCTCGGCGAGTTCCAACTGCTCCTGCGCCACGCCCTCCGCCCCTCGCTGCTGCCCGTCGTCTCCTACTGCGGCCCCATGCTGGCCGACCTCCTCACCGGCTCGTTCGTCATCGAACGGGTCTTCCAGATTCCCGGCACCGGCGCGTTCTTCGTGAACAGCTTCTTCAGCCGCGATTACCCCATGATGGTCGGTCTCGTCATCGTGTACTCCGCCCTGCTGCTCCTCCTCAACCTCGCCACCGACCTCGCCTACCGTTGGCTCGATCCCCGCGTCCGCCATGCGTGAATCGCCTTCCACCCCTGCCCGCCGGGCCTGGAAACGATTCCGGCACAACCGCGCTGCCGTCGTCGGGGCCACGCTTCTCGGCCTGATCCTCCTCGCCGTCCTGCTCGGGCCCTCCCTGCTCGGCATCGATCCCAACCAGGCCTCCGAAACACCCTTCGCCCCTCCCAGCGCCGCCCACTGGTTCGGCACCGACATCCATGGACGCGACCTCTTCGCTCGGTCCCTTGTCGGCGCCCGGATCTCGTTGCTCGTTGGCCTGACCGGTGCCGCCGTCAGCGTCCTGATCGGTGTCACCTGGGGACTCGTCGCCGCCTACACCGGGGGGCGCACGGACGCCTGGATGATGCGGACCGTCGATGTCCTCTACGCCCTTCCCAACATCATCTTCGTGATGCTCGTCATCGGGCTCACCGAAACCCATCTGGTCCGCGGACTCCAGTCGGTGGCCCCGGGCCTTGCCGGCTCTGCCCGACTGTTCCTGCTGTTCGCCTGCCTCGGGGCCGTGTCGTGGCTCAACATGGCCCGGATCGTCCGCGGCCAGGTCCTGTCGTTGCGCCATCGCCCGTTCATCCTCGCATCACAGGTGCTCGGCGCGCCCGCCCACTTCATCCTGCGCCGCCACCTGCTGCCCAACGTCACCGGCATCATCATCGTTTACGCCACCCTGACCGTCCCGGCGGTCATCCTTTACGAGTCGTTCCTCAGTTTCCTCGGGCTGGGCATCCGTCCCCCGGACGCCTCCCTCGGCACGCTCATCGAGGACGGCGCCCGCCAACTCAATCCCATCCAGATCCGCTGGTGGCTCCTTGTCTTCCCCGCTGGCCTGCTCGCCTCCACCCTCCTCGCCCTCCATCACAT
>JAIXZE010000046.1 GCA_027489875.1 Verrucomicrobiales bacterium | reverse complement strand
CGGGCCACGATGGCCTTGAACAGGTTTCCAGGCCGATCCTCGATGAACTCAATCCGGGGATACGCACGAAGGGCACGCAGGATGCCGCTACCAAGACCGCGGTAGGGGAGCAATTTGGCCGCAAAGGAGGCGAGGATGGGATTCCTGATGAACGCCATCGCCTCCCGATAGACGTCCGCCAACTTCCCCGCGATATCGCGACTGTCGAGGTAGCGTTCATCGGTGATGGACGTGCCTGGAAACGCCACCGCCTTGACGATGCAGGCTGGCAGGCGGAATTGCGGTGTCTGCGCGAAGATAAGCGCTCCTGCCAAATTGAGGGAACTCCCGCTGAGCAGGTTGAGATTGGCCAAGAGTTACGGCAGTGAAAGACGCTGTTCCGTCAGTGTCTCACCGAACTGCTCCTGGAAAAATGTTCCGAAATAAGTCAGATCAATGTCTCCAACACCCAACCCATGGACCGGGGTCTCGTCGGCGTGGATGAGCCCGCTCTGCTGGAAGAGGCGCTGGAGTTCTTCACGGGAAGAGGCTGGCTGCTTGTTGGTGATGTTTGCCTTGAACTGGTGCCGGCTGTCCTCGCCGCGACCGAGCACTTCGATGAGTTCCGAGGTTTCCATGTCTTGGAGAGGTTCTCCCTGGTGGGGCTTACCCAGCCCCAACTTCCGCTCAGCTCCACTTCGTCTGTTCCCCGGTGCTGGCGCGGTCGAGGTGGGTGTACCCGCCGTCGACATGGATGAACTGTCCGGTGATGTGGGAGGCCCGCATCGACGAGAGGAACACGATCGTATCCGCGACCTCGTCGGGCCGGGTGAGGCGACGCCCGAAGGGAACCAGACGCTCGATTCCCGCACGGGCCGCCGCGGGGTCCTTCTGCGTGGCGAACCAGCGTTGGTACTGGTCGGTGTCGCACTCGGCAGGGACGACGCAGTTCACGCGAACCCCCTTGGGGGCGAAGCCAACGGCCCATTCGCGGGTGAGGGCATGGATGGCACCCTTGGCGGCCGCGTAGGCGGAGGTGCCGCCCTGGCCGGTTTCCGCGACCTTGGAGCTGACGTTCACGATGGAACCCTTGGAGGCTTCGAGGGCCTCCCGGGCATAATGGGTCAAGGCGTAGACGTGGAGCAGGTTCTTCCGCACGGAATCCATGAAGGCCGAAGGCTTGGCCGTGAGGTTGAGGCCATCGTTGGCCCCGGCATTGTTGACCAGCACATCAACGGTCTTGAACTGCTTCACGACGGTCTGGATCACCGTCTCGCAGGCGGCCTCGGTGTTGAGGTCGGCCTCGATGAACTGGGCCTTGCCGATCGCCCGTTCCAACTGCTTTCCCCCGATCGCATCGCGATCCACCAGGATCACCCAGGCTCCCTCCTTGCCGAACGCGCGGGCCGTCGCAGCCCCAATGCCGCGCGCTGCCCCCGAAATCACCACCACCTTTCCCGCCAGATCCGTCTGCATGGCGGGCAATTTACAGAGGGAGTTGCCAGTTGCCAGAGCCCAGTTCCCAGTTCTGGAAACTGACAGCCCCGAAGGGGCGACCGGTGAAAGCCCGGGGTGGAACCCCGGGGACCACGCCACACGCCGTCCTCTGTGCCCTGAAAGGGCACACGGAACAGGGTGCGCGTGGTCACCGTTCGCCCCGTTGGGGCGAGGTGTCATGGGGTGGGGGCACCCGGCCTTCAGACCCGAGTTCAGCGCCCGGCGGTCACGTCGGAACCCAGCTTGCGGATGGTTCCGATGACCTCGGACCGGAGTTCGGTGCCGGCAGCGGTCTTGAGCGTGTATTTCACGCTGTATTGATCCGCAGGCTGGAGGCCATCGACGACCAGGAACACGGACTTGCCATCGGCGGCGACCTTGGCGGCCGTCACGGTCAGCTTGTCGTGGCCCTTCTGGCCCGGGGTCTTCGCGGACAATTCATCCGAACCGTAGCCACCGCTGTAACGGTAGTTCCAGAGTTCGACGGCGTAGCCCTCGATGTCCTGAGCCGTGGCGGGATCCACCGGCGAACTGAACGTCAGGCGGATGCCATTGCGGGCGACGTGCGCCTTGACCGGCATGTTGACGGGTTTGCCCGTGTACCGGACGCGATAGAATCCGCCGTCGCGGGTGGCGGCGTTCTGCCATCCCTTGAGGCCGCAGACGTAAAGCTGGCCGTCCTTGGGATTGAAACGACCGCGCATGACACCGCTCTGGAACTTGAGATTGAACGGAACCATCGAGGCCTGCACGACGCCGTCGACCTCATCCATGAGGACGGCGTAAAGCAGGCACTTGCCGTAGCTCATGAAGAGCGGCGCACCCTTCCACGGTCCCCACTTCTCGCTGGTGACGTAGACCTGCCCGCCGCTGGAGTTGTCCCAGCGCATGGGCAACCAGCAGATCGGGGTGTCGTAGCTGGTCGGGATCGGCATGCTGCCGTCCCAGCCCTTCAGGTTATTGGCCTTGCGCGCTTCGGGGTCGCTGGGATTGACGCGGATTTCGCGGCCGTCCGGGTACTTCAGCGTCAGTTCGCGCTGGGCGGCCGGAACCATGCCCATGAACGAACCCTGCTTCACGAGGTTCAGCTTCGAGGACGGCATCCAGTGTCCCTGGTTGTCGCCGACGAGCACGGTGTCGTCGGGACCCACGGTCATGCCGTTGGGGGCGCGGAGACCGGTGGCGAAGACCTCCATCTTCTTGCCGTCCGGGGACACCTTCAGGATCGTGCCCTGGTGGGGGGAACTCACCGAGGGTTCCCACGGAGCGCCCTTGGCATAGTAGAAGTTGCCCTTGGAGTCCGTGTGGAGGTCGAGGACGAACTCGTGGTAGTTCGGCGTCACCACGGTGTCATTGTTGAAGTTCTCGTAAAGGTCGGCCTCGCCGTCGCCGTTGATGTCCTTGAGCCGCGTGATCTGGTCGCGACCCGCGACATAGATGTCTCCCTTCACGACCTTCAAGCCCAGCGGCTGGAACAGCCCGCTGGCGTACCGCTTCCACTTCAGCTCACCCAGAGACCCGTCCAGACCGGAGACGATCCAGACATCGCCATGAAAGGCGCAGATCGCCGCGCGACCGTCCGGCAGGAAATCGAATCCGCCCCAGAAGGTCCGGGTGTTGTAGACGTTCGGGAAGGGTTCGGTGATGGCGTCGACGACGTAGGGTCCATCTTCCGTGCCCTGCTTGCCCTGCGTGGTGATGGGCGTGGTCCAGCGGGCCGGCCCGCCCTTGGTCCATTCGGACGGGCGGACGGGAGCAATGGCACGCAACGCCACAAAAGCCCCGGGCGAAGAGGAAGGTGCCAGCGCAACCCGATAGGCCTTCTTCGTCTTGGCCTTGCCCAAGGTCAGGACAAGGCGTCCATCGGCCGTGGATTCGAGCGTGGTCCCCTTGGGCAGGTCCTGGCCGCCAACCGAGAGCGTCCGGCCACCGGAAAGCGTCACCCCGACGGGACCCTGCGCGCCATCCAGGGAGGATTTCAGGGATCCTTCAACACCTTCGGCGAGGACCACAGCAAGGCTGCTGCCGGCCTTTTCGAATTCGAAGGTGCGGGTGAAGACGGTCTGCCCGTCGACCACCTCGATTCCGGGTGCCTCCAGAACCACCGCGCTGCCCACGGAATATTTCAGGACAACACGGTCGCCATGAACAAACACGCCTTCGTGGTGCGCCCACGCCTTCGGCAAAGGGCCCTGCCCCTTGTCGCGTGGATCCGCCAACTCGGACTTGGGCCCGAGCCAGCCGGGCGAGTTGCCCACGCCGAACAGGATCGGTGCCTTCACCGACGGCGGCGGCGGCCACTCGATCTTGGTCAGCGTGTTTCCGAACTCCAGAAAATCGCCGGACCACGCGGCAGCGACGCGCAGGGTATCGAGATCGTACAGGATGTGGCTCTTGCGGTCGGCTCCCAGGGTGATGGCCAGCCCCTTCATGGCAGCGGGACGGTCTTTTCCAAGCGTGACCGTACCGGACCAGAAGGGACCACGGACCGGTTCATCCGCCGGGTTGGCGGCCTGGAGCGCAGCCGAGACGATGCCGACGAGGATCAGGGAGCCTGCCCTGCGCCATGCGGCCGAGATTCGATGGTGTTGCATGCGTGAGAGGTAACCTCTCCATGCTTGGCCAACCGCGAACCTCCCGCAAGCCATGGTTCGCAAACAATGTGGAGACTGGGATCTGGCCACTGGAAACTCCCCTTGTAGACCGCGTGCCCCCACGCGGCGCATGTCCTTCCCCGCCGGGTGAGGGCACCCGGCCTTCCATCTGGAGGCTGGGATCTGGAAAACTGGAAACTCTCCTCACAGGCCACGTCGCCCCACCCCTGAAATTCGGGATGGCGTCGCATCTGATTTCTCATCAAATTCCACAAAGGCTCGGCAAAGTATGTCCATCGCAACACCTCCCTCCATCTCCCGGAACCGCGGTTTCACCCTGATCGAACTGCTCGTGGTGATCGCGATCATCGCCATCCTTGCGGGTATGCTTCTCCCGGCGCTCTCGAAGGCCAAGACCAAGGCCCAGGGCATCGCCTGCCTGAGCAACCTGAAACAGATCCAGCTCGGGTTCCATCTGTACGCCGGCGACAACAACGACCGCCTCATCATGCCCGGCAACAGCGCGACCGAGCAGTATTCGTGGGTGCAGGGCTGGCTGGATTTCAACCCCGGCAACACGGACAACACCAACACCACCCAGCTTCTCGATCGCCGGAAGGCAGCCTTCGCTCCTTACCTTCAAAGCGCCGCCGTCTATAAGTGCCCGGCGGATCGCAGCACGGTCCTCATCCGTGGCACCCGAATTCCCCGCGTCCGTTCCATGGGCATGAGCCAGGCCATCGGTGGACCCGGCGTCTGGTTGCCCCCCGGCGGCCAGATGGTCGACAATCAAAGGACCTACAAGATCTTCCGGAAGGAGTCCGACCTCGCCAATCCCGGTCCGGCCAATGTCTGGGTCCTGCTCGACGAACACCCGGACTCCATCAACGCCGGCGGATTCGCCAACACCATGGTCACCACGCCGAGCGGTGCCCGCATCGTCGATTTCCCCGGGAGCTACCACAATGGGGCCGCCGGAATCTCCTTTGCGGACAGCCACGCTGAGATCCGGAAATGGGTGGACGCACGAACGAAACCAGCACCCAAATACAACAACGACATCCAGTTGAATGTCGCCAGCCCGAACAATCAGGACATGATCTGGCTTTCGGAACGGACCACCATCAGAAACTGAGCCCTGAGGTCCCCAACGATCGAAGAAGCACCCCCCATGAACATCCCAACCTCTCCCGCGGCCCGATGCCCCGCCCGCGATCGGGGCTTCACCCTCATCGAACTGTTGGTGGTGATCGCCATCATCGCGATCCTCGCCGGGATGCTCCTGCCCGCACTCTCCAAGGCCAAGGGCAAGGCGCTGTCCACCGCCTGCATCAACAATTGCAAGCAGATGGGCATCGCTACCCGCCTCTATGCCCAGGACTACAACGGCCGTTTCCCGTGGACGTTCAGCCTCGTTGGCAACCAGCAGGACCGGAAATCCTGGTACAACTACATCATGCCGTACCAGCAGGCCAAAAAGGTCCTCCTCTGCCCCGTGCGTCCCAAGCGCGTCGGGGTCCGGAGCTCTACTTCCGGTCCCTTCCTCGTCACCTCCGAAGGCGAGATCGCCTATCCTGTCGACGGAACCGTCGGAAATTACGGCGCCAACTTCCGGCTCGGCGGTTGCTGGTGGCCGGGCACCTGGGAGTTCAAGGGCATCACCGAGGAGTTCGTGAAGAATCCCTCGGGCACGGTCCAATTGTGCGACGGCGGCGTGGCCGCCACCAACACCAGGGACCCCCAGCGCGCGGTGACGGCCGCCTCCAAGAAGAAGCCCGGATGCTGGATCGTCCATGACCCCGGCAATGATGCCCCGTGCACTGGATGCGTTGCCTCGCCCGATGACCCGAACTGGGGCGGGCCCGATCCGCGCCATGAAACCCGTTCAAACATCCTGTTCGTCGACGGACATACCGAAACCCTGCGTCCGAACCAGTGGTACTACGCCGGAACCCCCTTCCTTGATCCTGCCCGCGGCGGACCGTGAGCCCATCCGGGTTGCCGGGTCGCATCCCTGGGCGTTCTGACGCCAATTCATCCGGCACCCGGCAATCTTCGAACGCCACATAAGGAACCTCCCTGGTTCCTGCCGCCCCCGCAGCCTCCCCCTCGCCAAACACTTTGACGGTACCGCTGGCGTTTCCTAGCTTCGCGCCCGCTCGCATTAAGGCCTTCCATGATCAGTCTGCTCATCAAAAAGATCTTCGGCTCCAGCAACGACCGTGAGGTTCGTCGGCTGCGTCAGGTCGTCACGAAGATCAACGAATTCGGCAAACAGCTCGAAAACGTCCCCGACGACGCCCTTCGCGCCAAGACCGCCGAGTGGAAAGCCCGCCTTTCAGCGATCGAGGACGACGCCGAACTCCGCACCGAACTCGACGCCATCCTCCCCGAGGCCTTCGCCGTCGTCCGTGAGGGCTGCAAGCGCCTGTGCGGCACCAACGCCATCGTCCGCGGCCACGAGCTCCCGTGGAACATGGTTCCCTTCGATGTCCAGCTGATCGGCGGCATGGCCCTGCACCAGGGCAAGATCGCGGAAATGGCCACCGGCGAAGGCAAGACCCTCGTCGCCACCCTTCCGGTATACCTGAACGCCCTCACCTGCCGCGGGGTCCACGTCGTCACCGTCAACGATTACCTCGCCTCCCGTGACTCCGAGTGGATGGGGCACATCTACAAATTCCTCGGACTGACCGTCGGGTGCATCCTCCACGACCAGCCCCCGAGCGTCCGCCGCGAGATGTACATGGCGGACATCACCTACGGAACCAACGCCGAGTTCGGATTCGATTACCTCCGCGACAACGGCATGGCCACCCGCAAGGAGGAACAGGTCCAGCGTGGGCACTACTTCGCGATCGTTGACGAGGTCGACTCCATCCTGATCGACGAGGCCCGCACCCCGCTCATCATCTCCGGTCCGGCCGTCGTCTCCGTCGAACACAAGTTCCGCGAACACAAGGAGCACATCGCCCGGCTCGTCCAGGCCCAGGCCGAGCTTTGCAATCGGTACATCCGTGAGGCGGAACCCCTCCTCAAGCAGGCCCGGCCCCAGGATGGGTCGAACCCGCCCAAGAACGCAGCAGACCTCGAGTACCAAGCCGGCCTCCTCCTCTACCGCGTCAAGGTCGGCCAGCCCAAGTCGGAGGGCCTCCTCCGCATCTTCGAGGAGCCCCGCAACCAGCAGCTCGTCCAGCGCATCGAAGGACAACTCCTCGCGGATCAGTCCAAGAAGGAACTCTACGCGCAGAAGGAAGAACTCTTCTTCGCCATCGAGGAAAAGTCCCACGAGGCCGACCTCACCGAAAAGGGTCGCTCCTTCATGTCCCCGTCGGATCCCGACGGTTTCATGATGCCGGACCTCCCGACGCTCTATCACCAGATCGACACCGGTCCCGAGGTCGATCCGCGGAAGCGCATGGAGGCCAAGGCCAAGATCCAGGCCGAGTTCGAGGAGCGGGCTTCCACCATCCACGCGATCTCCCAGCTGCTCCGCGCCTATTGCCTCTACCAGCGCGACGTCCAGTACGTGGTTCAGGACAACAAGGTCATCATCGTCGACGAACACACCGGCCGCCTCATGTCGGGCCGCCGCTGGAGCGACGGTCTCCACCAGGCCGTCGAAGCCAAGGAAGAGGTCGAGATCGAACGCGAAACCCAGACCCTCGCCACGATCACGATCCAGAATTACTTCCGCCTGTACCTGAAACTCGCCGGCATGACCGGCACCGCCGAAACCGAGGCGTCCGAGTTCTGGGACATCTACAAGCTCGGTGTCCTCACCATCCCGACCAACCGGCCCTGCATCCGCAAGGACAGCCACGACACGGTCTACAAGACCCGACGCGAGAAGTTCCAGGCCGTCATCAACGAGATCAAGAAGCTCAACGCCGAAGGACGTCCGGTGCTCGTCGGTACGATCTCTGTCGAGACCTCCGAAATGCTCGCCCGCGCCCTGCGCGCCGAGGGCATCCGGCACTCGGTCCTCAACGCGAAGTTCCACCAGCAGGAAGCCGAAATCGTCTCCGCCGCCGGCCAGCGCGGCGCCGTGACCATTGCCACCAACATGGCCGGCCGCGGAACCGACATCAAACTCGGGCCCGGCGTCGCCGAGGTCGGGGGCCTCCACGTCCTCGCCACCGAACGTCACGAGTCCCGCCGCATCGACCGACAGCTCCGCGGCCGCTGCTCACGTCAGGGCGATCCCGGTTCTTCCCACTTCTTCATCTCGCTGGAGGACGACCTCATGCGGATGTTCGGATCCGAGAAGATCGCGAAGTACATGGAACGGATGGGCCTTGAGGAAGGTCAGGAACTGGAGCACCCGCTCCTCAACCGTTCCATCGAACAGGCCCAGAAGCGCGTCGAGCAGCACAACTTCCAGATGCGCAAACGCGTCCTCGAGTACGACGACGTCATGAACAAGCAGCGCGAGGTCGTCTACGGCTTCCGCAACGAGATCATCCGTTCGGACGACGTCCGCGACCGGTTGATGGACATCCTCGAGGAAGTCGTCCTCTCCAAGGTCCAGGAGTTCACCAATTCCGATACAGACCCGGCGGAGTGGAACCTCCGTGGTCTTGCCGACTGGGTGAACCTCAACTTCCCGGTCGCCATGAGCGAAGACGAGTTGCCCCGCGTCGCCAAGAGCGGCCGCGAACTCCCGATCGCCGGCTCCCTCTACGACGGGCTCAAGGAAGGCCAATTCGCCCTGGTCTCGCACATCGGCAGGTCCATCCGCGAAGCCTACGACCTGAAGGTCAGCTTCGAACGTCCCGAGGCCCTCGCCTCCGTCGAGCGTTACACGATCCTCTCGGCCATCGACCGCCTCTGGCAGGAACACCTCTACACGATGGACGCCCTCCGGTCCTCCATCGGCCTACGCGCCTACGGTCAGCGGGATCCGCTCATCGAATACAAGGCGGAAGCCTTCAAGCTGTTCGACGAGCTCATGGTCAACATCAAGACCGAGATCTGCCACAACATCTTCCGCTCGGCCGCCAGCCTCATGGCGTTCGAACAGTTCCTCGTGAACCTGCCCAAACTGCAGGTCCACCAATCGGTCACGGCCTTCGGCGGTGACACCTCCGGTGCCGATCCTCTCCCCGGCAGCGATCCCGCCGCCGGCAAGGGCGGCCAGATGGTCTCCGAAGCCGCGGCCGAACTCGAAAAATCCCGGCCCGTGAAGGCCACGCCACGCGTTGGCCGCAACGACGCCTGCCCCTGCGGCAGCGGCAAGAAATACAAGTCCTGCTGCGGGCAGTGACCCGCCGGAGAATCATGATCTCCAGGCGGGCGCAGCTCTCGCGCTGCCCCCTTGGAAAATGATTCCGGGGCGGCGATGTCCTCATCGCCCCAGGAAAGGCTTTGGAACGGCGACGTGGACGTCGCCACCCCGTTCCAGCCGGGGGCCATGTCCGACGCGCCCCAAATCCTCTCCCAGACCCGTTCTTTCCCTCGTCAAAACCGGGGGCCGGGGCCAGTGTCTCGCAGTCTCCATTCCTGCACCTCCGATGCCGGAATCCGGGAGCCACGAATGAGGTCCGCACGATGACACCGTCCGCCGTAAATACTTCCCATTCCGCACGCTGGCGGGTCGTCCGCCTCGTGTGCACCGCGCTGGTTGCCTTCCAGTCCGCCGCGGCCGCATCCCCCGAGACGGTCGACTTCAACCGCGACATCCGCCGGATCCTTTCCGAGAACTGCTTCAGCTGCCACGGCCCGGACTCCAAGCCCCGCAAATCCGGGGGCCAGGTCATGCGCCTCGACGTCGCCGAAAACGCCTACGCCAATCACGGCGGCATGCGGGCGATCGTCCCCGGCAAGCCCGACGAAAGCGAAGCCCTGCGTCGCATCCTGACCCAGGATCCGGACGACCAGATGCCGCCGCCGGAATCGGGCAAGAAACTCACGCCCGACGAAATCGCGCTCGTGCGGAAGTGGATTGAACAGGGCGCCCCGTACTCCCGCCATTGGGCCTACGTCAAACCCGTCCGCAGCCCGGTGCCCGAGGTCACCGACAAGACCTGGGTGCGAAACCCCATCGACGCCTTCATTGCCGCCCGACTCGAAAAGGAAGGCCTGAAGCACGAACCCGAGGCCGACCGTCCGACGCTGATCCGCCGCCTGGCTCTGGATCTCACCGGGCTCCCGCCGACTCCAGCCGAGCTCGATGAGTTCCTGAACGACAAATCCCCCGATGCTTACGAGCGCCTCGTCGATCGGTTGCTCCGCAAGGAAAGCTACGGCGAACACTGGGCGCGGCAGTGGCTCGACCTGGCCCGTTACGCCGATTCGGCCGGGTATGCGGACGATCCCGCCCGGACCATCTGGGCCTACCGCGACTACGTCATCCGCTCGATCAACGCCAACAAGCCATTTGATCGCTTCACGCTCGAGCAGATCGCGGGCGACCTTCTCCCGGAGGCCGGCGACGAAGAGATCATCGCCACCGCCTTCCATCGGAACACCCAGACGAACAACGAAGGCGGCACGAACGACGAGGAGTTCCGCAACGTTGCCGTCGTGGATCGCGTGAACACCACGATGGCCGTCTGGATGGGGACGACGATGGCCTGCGCGCAGTGCCACACGCACAAGTACGATCCCATCAGCCAGGAGGATTACTTCCGGTTGTTCGCGGTCTTCAACAGCACGGCCGACGCCGACCGCGGTGACGAATCCCCCGTTCATGCCGTCTACACCGCCGAACAGAAGCTGAACCTGCAGCAGTGGAAGACCGGCATCGCCCGCCTCGAGTCCACACTCCAGACCCCGACCGCCGCCCTCGAACAGGAGCAGGCCGCCTGGGAGAAAGCCGTCGCCACCACCCTGACGTGGGAGGCCACGCCGATCGCCGCCCTGAAGTCCCGCGCCGGTGCCCAGGTCGCCCTCAGCCCGGACGGCTCCGCGCAGATCGCCCGCGGCGGCACCAACGACACCTACACCCTGGAGATTCCTTCGGCCTCCGCCGAAACCCTGACCGCACTGCGGATCGAGGTGTTGCCCGACGAGGGACCGCCGGCACGCGGCGTGGGGCACGCGGACGGCGCCTTCGTCCTCACCGGCGTTCGCGGCGCAGTCGTTCCCCCGGCAGGCAGCCTGCCCCAGGCGCGCTTCGTCCGCGTTGAACTCCCCGGCAAGGAGAAGATCCTCTCCCTCGCCGAGGTCCAGGTCTTCCACGGCACCAACAACGTCGCCCTCGCGGGAACCGCCTCCCAGAGCACCACCGCGTTCGATGCCCCCGCTGCCCGCGCCATCGACGGCAACACCGACGGCCATTTCGAACGGGCGAAGTCCACCACGCACACCGAAGTCTCGCGCAACGATCCCTGGTGGGAGGTCGACCTGAAGTCCGACCAACCCGTCGACCGCGTCGTGGTGTGGAACCGCACCGATGGCGCCGGAGAACGCCTCGCGAACTTCCGCATCGTCCTGCTCGACGCCAACCGTCAGCCCGTCTGGGACCAACCCGCCATCGCGAAGGTTCCTTCGCCCAACTCGGACTTCCGCACCGATGGCGAACGCGCCCTCCGCTTCGCAACGGTGGTCGCCGATCACGCCGAGAAGGGCTTCCCTGCGGCCAGCGTCCTCACGAACAAGGATCCGAAGGCCCCCGGTTGGGCCGTTGGTCCGCACTTCGGCGTCCCGCACACGCTGACCCTGATCCCGGACGCGCCCATCGCGCTCGGTGGCCGCACGAACCTCGCGTTGACCCTCGAACAGGATTCAAAGGTTCCCTTCGCCACCCTGGGCCGGATCCGGATCCTGAAGTCGACCGATCCCCGCGCCACCGAACTTGCCCGGATTCCCGCGCCCATGCTGGCGCTCCTGCACTCGGACCCGGCGAAACGCACCGACGCGGATCGCGCCGAAATCCGGAAGTACTTCCTCTCCGTCACGCCATCGCTGGCCCGTGAGCGCGAGCAACTCGCGCGCCTCCGCAAGAACGTGGACTCCACGAAGCCCGTGACCACCGTGCCCGTCCTGCGTGAGCTCGCCCAGGACCAGCGTCGGAAGACCCACATCCAACTCCGCGGAAATTACCTCGAACAGGATCGCGAGGTTTCCGAGGGATTGCCCACCACGTTCCATCCAGCACCGGCCGATGTCCCCGTCGACCGCCTCGCACTCGCCCAATGGCTCGTGTCCCGGGAGAACCCGTTGACCGCCCGGGTTGTCGTGAACCGGTTGTGGGAATCGATCTTCGGCGTCGGAATGGTCCGCACCGGCGAAGAGTTCGGATCGCAAGGGGAACTGCCCAGCCATCCCGAACTGCTCGACTGGCTGGCCGTCGAACTGATGGACGGAAAGTGGGACATCAACCACATGATCCGGCTGCTCGTCACCTCCGCCGCCTACCGGCAGAACTCGCGCGTCACGCCCGAGCTTGCGGCACTCGATCCCGACAATCGCCTTCTGGCGCGCGGCCCGCGTTTCCGGCTTTCGGCCGAGATGATCCGCGACCAGGCCCTTTACGTCGCTGGCCTGCTCAGTCCCAAGATGTACGGCCCTCCGGTGCGCCCGCCCCAGCCCAAGCTCGGGTTGAGCGCTGCGTTCGGATCCGGCACCGACTGGGAAACCAGCATGGGCGAAGACCGCTACCGCCGCGGCCTCTACACCACCTGGCGGCGTTCGAACCCGTATCCGTCCATGACGACGTTCGATGCGCCCAACCGCGAGGTCTGCCAGATCCGGCGTGAACGTTCCAACACCCCGCTCCAGGCCTTGGTCACCCTCAACGACCCGGTCTACATCGAGGCCGCCCAGGCCCTCGGTCGCCGCATGGCTGCCGCCGGAGCGACACCTGCCGAGCGGCTCCTCCAAGGATTCCGCCTCTGTCTCAGCCGTTCTCCCAGCGAGGACGAACTCAAGCGCCTCACCGCCTTCTTCCAGCAATCCCTCGAACGCTTCCAGGCCGACGCCGCCAAGGCCCGCGACATCGCCACCAAACCCCTCGGCGAACCACCCGCCGGTGCCAACATCGCCGAGCTCGCCGCATGGACGCTTGTCGGCAATGTCCTCCTCAACCTCGACGAAGTCCTGATGAAGCGCTGACCCAGGAGCCCACCCATGAATCCCCGACTCGAACAGCTCCAGAACCTCACACGGCGCCATTTCCTCGGAAAGGGTGCCCACGGCCTCGGTGCCCTCGCCCTCGGATCCCTCCTCCGCGAGAGCCTCTCCGGTTCCACGCCGTCGCCTGCCATCGTGGATCCGCTCGCGCCGCGCGCTCCGCATTACGCGCCCAAGGCCAAGCGCGTGATCTACCTGCACCTCACCGGATCACCGCCCCACCTCGACCTTTACGATTACAAACCCGAGCTGGTGAAGCGCAACGGGCAGGATTGCCCGGACGCGTTCCTCAAGGGCAAGCGGTTCGCCTTCACGTCCGGTGTTCCCAAGCTTTTGGGAACACCCCGGAAGTTCGCCCAGCACGGCAAGGGCGGCGTCTGGCTCTCCGATGCCATCCCGCACCTGCATTCCGTGGCCGACGAGTTGTGCGTCATCAAGTCGATGACCACCGACCAGTTCAACCACGCCCCCGCCGAACTGCTCGTCTACACCGGATCGCCACGCCCCGGCCGTCCGTCCATCGGTTCCTGGGTCACCTACGGCCTCGGCACCGAGAACCAGAACCTCCCCGGCTTCGTCGTCCTCATCTCCAGCGGCGTCCAACCGAACGGCGGCCGCAATTCCTTCGGCAGCGGCTTCCTGCCCTCCGTCTACCAGGGCGTCCAATGCCGCTCCAAGGGCGACCCCGTCCTCTACGCCTCCGATCCCGACGGCCTCGATCGCGGCACGCGCCGTCTCAGCCTGGATGTCCTCCGCGACCTCAACGAAATGCAGGCCCGCGAACTCGGCCATCCCGAGACCGCCACCCGCATCGCCCAATACGAACTCGCCTTCCGCATGCAGGCGTCCGTGCCCGAGGTCATGGACATCAACCGCGAGTCTGCGGCCACGCTTGAGGCCTACGGTGCCAAACCCGGCGAATCCAGCTTCGCCAACAACTGCCTCCTCGCACGTCGCCTCGTCGAACAGGGCGTCCGCTACGTCCAACTCTTCGACTGGGGCTGGGACTTCCACGGCACCGGACCCAGCGAGGACATCCGCGACGGCCTCACGAAAAAGTGCGCCACCATGGACCGCCCCGTGGCTGCGCTCCTCAAGGATCTCCGCCAACGCGGCATGCTCGACGAGACTCTCGTCGTCCTCGGTGGCGAATTCGGTCGCACCCCGTTCCGCGAAGGCCGCACCGCGAAGGGCGACATCCTCGGACGCGACCACTTCCCCGACTGCTATTCCATGGTGGTCGCCGGTGGTGGTGTCCGTGGCGGAATGATGTACGGCGAATCCGACGAACTCGGGTTCAGCCCGGCCGAGAACAAGGTCAATGTCCACGACCTCCAGGCCACCTTGATGCACCAACTCGGGTTCAACCACGAACGCCTGACCTACCGTTTCCAGGGCCGCGATTACCGCCTCACGGACATCCACGGTGAGATCATCCGTGGCATCCTGACCTAAGCCACATCCTGGTGAACTGTCGCCACCCCGGCCCTGGGATGGGGAGGCGATGTCCTCATCGCCGTTGGAGGGGCTTTGGAATGGGCGACGTGGACGTCGCAGGAGACTGGGAACTTCGTCTGTAGGCGGCGTGCCCTCACGCGGCAGATGGAGGTGGGGGTTGAGGATTCGGCGGGTGGGGGCACCCGGCTTCAACCGAGGACTCATTCCACAGCCTCCTGATGTGGCTCTGGAAACTGGGAACTGGTGACTGGAAACTCTGAAAAGAAAACACCGGCAAGACCGCGGGCACCCTAAATTTCCCCAAGCCCGAATCTTGCCGGTGGCTCGCCAAACGATTCCCTTCCCTAATTTCCCCGGGTCTCATTTGACGTTGCCTTCAGCCTTGCGGCCGTCGACATGAAGACAATGCACCCACACACCGTTCCCCGACAGCCGGGTTGAAGGTGAACATTCTGAGGGCGAATCCCCTACGACCAAAGCCGGTGGTCCGTTCCCCTTCGGAACCAGGGCAACAAAAAGGCCGACGGTGAAGGATCACCATCGGCCGTTCGAAGGCTTCTGCGGACGAGCAGGAATCAGCGCCCACCAATCACGCGGAAGTAGGATTCACCCACGCCCGCGGGTGTGGAGTAGGTGCGGCTTTCCAGGTTCGCAGCCGCATCCGTCCAGATGCCGGTCAGCGTAGCCCGTCGTTGCACGGTGAACGGCGGATTGCCACCCGACCAGGTGAACGTGAGGTTTCCGTCGGTCAGGCGGGACGCACCAATGGCGATGGGCTCCGGAACGACGGACGCATCCGTGTTGAAGATGCGGAGCGCCGCGATGTTGTTCGGGGTGGCATCGCTGTTGCCGCGCGATTCCCACACGACGGCGGCCAGATTGCCACGCCACGTAACACGCGGGTGCCGGGAGAGACCCTGGGCACCCGGCGGGAACTCGCCCGCCTTCTCGCTGACACGGAAGATCGGACCCACCGCCTCACCTGTCGTGCTGAACATCCGACCCAGGATCACACGACCCGTCCCCGGGAAATCCGGGTATTGGTTGTTCGCATCGAACACCACGATCACCCGTCCATCGGGCGCGATGGCCGCATCCACGCGATCCGTCGCGGGCGGGTTCTCGTCCCCTTCGTCAGCGACGGACCGGGACCAGCGCAACGTTCCATTCGCGTTGAGCACGCTGATGTGCAATGCCCCACCCGAGGTGGCCGCATAGACATACGCATCACCGCCGTTGCCTTGGAATCCCGCGCCGTCCCCGCGTCCTCCTGCCGCCGCTTGAGGAACCCCGATCGACTCCGCCAGGTCGACGTTCGAAGTCACCGGCGTGCCGTTGTTGTCGAAGAATCGGAGCGTGGTGCGCTGGCCCGATCCACCGTTGAAGCCCCATCGGATGGCGAAGCCATTGG
>JAIXZE010000251.1 GCA_027489875.1 Verrucomicrobiales bacterium | reverse complement strand
CGTTCGTTGGTCTGGGCGTTGATGGGGCCGTTGAGGAACCGTTCGAGGCCCTCGACGGGATCGCTGAGGAGGGTGCGGCCCGGGATGATCAGGAGCCAGCGGGTGTTCCAGACGGAGCGCCCGACGAGGCGGGTGGAGGCGTTGCCGTCGGCGGCGACCTGATCGTCGAAGGCGCGCAATTGGCCGTAGCGGCGGATGGCGGCGGTGCTTCCGGAGACGCCGTTGATGGAGGGAATCCACGACGGGTTGGAGAGTTCGGACGGGATGATTCCGCCGGACTTGTAGTTGAGGGCGAAGGGCACCGGGACGGCCTGGTCGAGGATGGTCCACTGGCGCGTGGCGAGGTTCCGCGGGTCGGAGGGCGAGCGCAGGACGTCGGCCCCGGTGGGCACGAGGTAGACGAAAGGTTGGGAAGCGAGGCCGGCGCTGGCGAGGCCTTCGAACACGATCTTCACCGAGCGGATCTTGGTGGCGAACTTGGTGGAATCGAACTGGTCCTGTCCCTCGACCAGCGGGTTGCCGAAGAAGTTCTGACCGGCGTTGACGGTGCTGGAGAAGGGAATCACCAGCGCGGGTTCGCCGTTGAGCTCATCGCGTGGGGAGAACGGGATGCAATAGCGGTTGAAGGCATCCAGCGTGAGCAGGTTGGCGCGTCGGATCCCGGGCTGGGAGAGGACGGCGCGCCAGGCGTCATCGCCCTCGGCATTGGCGGGATCGTGCGGGGTGATCTGGAAGTGATCGTAGCGCAGCGAGAACGAGGTGACGTCGGGCTGGGTGTTGTTGAACCCGAGTTGGCTCCTGAGGTTGAGGGTCCAGTTCTCGTTCATGCGGGCGAGGGCATCGGCGAGACCGGCGTCGCCGAGGCCGCCGACATAGACGTTCCAGAATCCGTCGCCGTCATTGTCCTGCATGTTGCCGATGACGCGGGAGCGGACGATGCGGTTGAGGAAGGTGGTGCCTGCGCCACGGCGGTCGCCGGGGAGGAAGGCGGTCTCGAAGTCATAGGCGCGACCGGCGAGGTAGGCGTAGCGCGCGGCGAGATCGAACTGGGCGCGGTACTTCTGGAGGGCGTCGTTGCGGAAGACGCGGTAGGCCATGTCCTTGTGGCGCGCCTGGGCCACGGCGGCGGAGGTCTCGAAGCGGAAGCGCTGGAACTCGCTCATCAGGCGCAAGCCCTTTGAGACGGCGGTGCTGTAGGCGGCGTTGAGTTGGGTGATCCCTTCGAGCTGGGTGTAGAGGTCGTAGCGGATGGTGGATTCGTTGCGCACCATCGACTGGAGTTCGTTGATGGATTCGCGCAGGGCGAAGGATCCCTCGAGCTGTGCCAGGCGGAGATCGGTGCGGCGCTCGACATTCTCCTTGGCGGCTTCCATGCCGATGACGCTGGCGTCGGCAGCATTGGCGAGGAGGGTCAAGGTCACGGCGGATGTCCTTTTGGTCAGCAAGAGCATGGCGCGCAGGGGAGCCATGACATCGTTTGCGGTGCCAATCATCGCGGGTAAGCCCTCCTTGACGGCGCCGACCGCGTCGTTGAGTTCCTGGCCGAAGGTGCGGAAGACGGTGGCACTGATCTGTGCGGTCGCGATGGCTGTAGTGAAGTTCTGGAGTTCGTTGTTGCTCGCCGAGATCACATTGATGGAGGCGGACTGCACGTTGTGCTGCGCCTCGATCAGCGCGGCCCGATCCTTGATGTCGGCAATGAGTCCGTCGTACTCGTCGAGGCGCACGCGGTAGGTGCCGATGGCCTGCAGGAGGTCCGAGCGGGCCTGCTGGATCTCACCGGTGGACGGGCGCTCGGTGAAGCCGGCGGGTTTCGTCATGCCGAAGGCGTCGGTGACCGTATAGGGCACCTCGGTCGTGCGGGTTTGGATGATGCCATTGGCTCCGACCCGGACGTCGAGTGCGCCGCCGGCGGAGAAATCGAAGGGCGAATTGGTGTAGGTGATGGTGAAGCTTGTCTGCCGCAGTGCCAGGTTGCCTGGATCCCGGGCAATGCCGAGCAGCGGGGAGGGATCGATGTAATCGAAGTGGAGGAAGTCCGGGCCGGTGTAGCCGGCGGGGTAGGCACCGCCGAGGCCAACGTCTTCGCGGTAGGGTTGGCCGAACACTTCGATGAGACGGCTCTGGAAGTCGAATTCCTGGGCGCGCACCTCGGCTTGGAAGTCGGCGAGTTCATCGGATTGCTGCCGGAGGCGTTGGGTGTTGCCGGCGGCGTAGTAGAAGGTGGTGACGGCCGTGCTCAGGGACTTGATGGCGCGTTCGTAGATCTGCTCGAAGTGGGTCATCTCGCCATCCGCAGCGGCGACCGAGATGTCGAACGGCATGACGTTTCGTTCGAGGCCGAGCGGGTTCAGGCCTTGGTCGGCGTTGTCGACCTCGGTCTGGATCCGTTCAAAAGCACCGGCGATCTCGCTGAAGTCGGGCTGGGTGCCGCGATCGATGGGACGGATTCCGGCGATGGGGGCGCGTGGAGCGGCCTCGGGGAGGAGGGCGTTGCCGAGGACCCAGTCGAGGTAGGCGGCCTGGCCTGCGCGGTGACCCCAGTCCGCGACGCCCCAGGCGCGCTCGCGGTTGGTGTCGCGGTAGCCCTGCCACTGGCCATCGGGGTTCTCGGTGTAGCGATCCCGGTAGGTCAGGTTGACGATCTCCGCTCCGCTGCGGGCCTTGGCGGCGGCGAGGCGGATGAACTTCTGTTCCTCCTGGTAATCGACGGAGGTGTCCACGCCCCCGATCTCGTCGATTTCGCTGCGCGGGATCCACGTGAAGAGCGGATTCACGGCGAGCTTGTAGAGGTATTTCTGGGCGGTGAGGTAGTGGCCCCAGGCGTCGCCGTGGCCCTGCGGGAAGTAGTACTGCGCGTCGGCGGCATTGATGTTGCCGTCGATGCGGCCGAGGGCATCGCGGATGTCATAGTTGGCCATGTAGGCGACGCGGCCGAGGTCACCGGAGAGGTTCCACGGAAGCCGGTTGTAGACCGGGGCGCGGGTGATGGCGGGCTCGGTGGCGGTGTCGCGACCGCGCAGGAGCGCAAGTTCCTCAGCGAGCAGGTCAGGCGTGGCGGCGAGGCCCTGGAAGGCGTGGATGGTGGGCGCGAAGTTGACGTAGCGCGACTCGGAGGAATCGAAGATCGCGAGGGTGGGATCGGAAGCGTCCGCGAAGGCCTCGTTGCCGAGAAGTGTGTAAAGGTCGGCGAGGCGGCTGGCCGCGAGGAGGAGTGCGTCGTTGGCCGGTTGGTAGGAGACGCCGGCGTCGATGCTGAGTTCGCGGGCGCGTCGGTAGACGGTCTCGTAAATCTCGATGAGCCCGAAGCTGTCGGCGGAAGCACTGTTGAGGGGGATGCTGCCCTCCCAACGTCGGCCGGCCTGGGCGAGCATGTTGACCGTGGTGTTCACGTTGCGGGTGGGATCGGAGAGATCCTTGAAGCGTTGCTCGTAGGGATTGATGCCTGCGAGGACGCGCTTCACCCAGCCCTGGCCGAGCTTTGGCGCGGTCCAGTCGCTCCAGCCTTCCGGATTGCCTGAGGTCGCGAGCAGGGCGCGGGTGGTGGCAGAGAGGGGGCGGAAGCGGACAATCACGCGGTTGTCGGCGAGGGTGAACGGGGAGGCACCGCCGATGGTGTAGGTGACCTTTCCGGTTCCGGAGTCGACGAGATTCCATCCTTCGACGGCATCGGCCGGTTTCACGGGGGCGGGGGCATCGGAGGAGCCGACGGCCTGGAGGCGCCATTCGAAGTGCCAGCCATCGGGGTTGCCGGCGAAGTCGGCCTTGTGCTTGAAGGTGATGCGTTCGTCGAAGGCATCGGGTGCGAGCAGTGTGGCGACTTCGCCGCGGTAGGGTCCGCCGACCCGGATGACTTCGAGGCTGACGGGGGTGTCCGGGCTGCAGAGCGGTTCGGTGCGGTCCTGCATGGCGAGCGTGACCCATCCGGAGCCGGTGGCCCGGCCTGCGGAAAGTGCGAGAAGGGCGCGGGACGAGTCGGTGGCTTCGAAGGCGAGATTGGCGCGGGCGGCGTTTGCGAGGCCTTCAACGGCCCTGGCCCAGTTGGCGTCTCCGGGGGCGAGGGCCTGCACGGCGTCGACTTCGGTGGCGGAGAGGACGTTCGGGAGGAAGAAGGAGCCTTCCGCATTGCCCGGTTCGTTGTAGAAGGCACCGGCGAGGACCAGGAAGCCTCCGTTGTCGTTGGTCGCGCGGTAGGTGAACCGCGGGTAGAGGTGCGGTGGCAGTTGCTTGAAGCGCAGCACGCCCTGGAAGACCTCGGTCCGGACGGCGGCCGGGAGTCGGCCCATGGGGCGGAGATTTTCCTGAAGCGGGTCGATGAGGGTCACGATGGAGCGCCTGGCGTCTCCGGCGGTGGCCTGATCGTAGAGCACGGTCACGGAGCAAGGGCCGCCGAAGCCTGGGGTGCCGTCGGGATTGGGCGGTACACCAATGACCGGAAGACCGCGTTTTGCGTCCACGAGGCTCTCGGGGATGGCGAGCACGGGCGCATTGGAAGGCCACACCGTGGTGACCAGCGTCTCGATGGGCGTTCCGGGGGTCCCGGCAGCGAGGTCGAGCCATGGGACGGAGCCGTTCGCGGGCCGTGGATACTCGGGGGTGAAGAAGTCCGAATCCTGTGCGCGGTAGTAGAAGCGGGCCTTTACGACGCCGTTGGAGAGGCCGTCGTGACCGGCCGCCTTGGCCCACATCTGGCCCTTCCGGTCCTTGTGGAGGAATCGAAGTGAAGCGGGTGTGCTGTCGAGGATGGAGTCATCCGTGTTGAGCGGGCTGAGCGCCTCGCTGGACAAGGGGGCGGGTGGCAGGACGGGATTGCCGGCAGTGACGGTCCTGCGGAAGCCAGGGTTGGCCAGGTCTGTGGCCAGCACCTCGAACACGCCAATGGCGGCGCGGGAGGTCGCCGGGGCGGTATGGGCCACGAGCACATAAGGCAGCGACTTCACCCCGAGGTCGCTACGGAGCGGCATCACGGTGCGTATGCCGAGGCGGTTATTGGCAATGCGTGTGTGCTCGTCGTTGGGGTTGAAGCCGGGTTGGCTCTCGTCGTTCTGGAAATACAACCTCCAGTCGGTGCCATAGGTGGTCGGGAGAAGTGGGCCTGCACCGAGTTCGCTGGCGATGATGATCCTGGATGGGTTCGTGGGCCAGGCGGCAGTGAATTCGGCGGCAATGCCGGGCCAGAAGGTTGCCGGAATTTCGCTGCCGGGGACGGCGGGCTGGACCTTCTGGGTGCGTTGGTAGGCCGCGACCACCAGACGGGTTTCGTTGTCTGCGGGGGCCACGACATTGACCGGGATGATGGGTCCGCCCGATGTGGATCCGTAGAAGCCGGGACCCACGGCGTGGCGGGCGCGCCGGGTCAGGACGATCGGTGTCGGGGCGGCGGTGTCGAGGAGGTCCGCCCGCAATGAGATTTCGCGTCCGATCTCAGCGGTGTGCAGAACGGTTCCCGGTGCTTCGGCCCATCGGCGTGTCCGCACGAGCAGCATGCCCGTGGTGCCGGCGGACCTGGACAGGAGCAGGAGCGTGCGACCGGGTTGTGTTGCTGTGAATGTGCGTAACGTGCTTGTGACATTCGTGTTGACGCCTGCCTCCGTGGCGAGCACGCGCACGGAATCCCACGCCGTCAGTGAGACCTCCGGCGTGTCGAGGAGATGCGCCTGATACGCGTCATCGACGGGGGACCATTGGAGGGTTGCCACGGTGGTTGCCGGGGTTCCGCCGGTCGTGGTGGTCCATTCGATCCGGACGCCACCGGGGCGGGCGGCGAACAGCTTCTTTGTGTTGTTGTCCCAGTGGGTCGCGTCGAGCGGGGTCACGACCGGACCGGTCGCCGGGAGGTCGTTGGCCCCGACGGAATCCGGGCGGGGAATTTCCGAGCCGAGGCTGTAGACCAGATCGGCGCTGAAGATGGCGTAAGTTCCGTTGAACTGGGTCTGCGCGAGGTCGGGCCTGTGTCCGCGAGTGACTGAAAAGGTGCGACGAGCGAGGTCATGGTCCGCCCCGAGAGCGGTCCAGGTGGAGTTTGGAGTGGGAAGGATGTCGGGGGTGTACCAGATGCCGGTGCGGGCGGCGTCGAGACCAACGATCTCGGAAGGCAGGTAGGAGAACCGCAGGAGGGAGCGGCTGAAATCCGTTCGGTTCAGCGTGGTGATGCGCCACTGGACGGAGGCGGCCTTGACGTTCCCGGGCAGGTTCACGGGGATCGGAGGAGCGGAGCGGATCAGTCGGACAGTCTGGGAGCTGGCCGCGCCGCTGGCGCTGCCGCCGCGGAATCCGACGGAGGCCCGGGTGAATCCAGCGTGCTGTGGGCCGCCTGGCGAGCGGCCGACGGGGCGAGCCGGGACGAGGATTCCTTCGGCCGGGTTCAATGACCCTTGCGCCGGGATCGCGCTGAACTGGGAGGTGGCGACGGTATTCGCCGGTGTGACGCCATAGCGGATGACTGCTTCGCCCGCGAGGGAGAGGAAGGCCCAATCCCCGGTGCCATCCCCGTCGAGATCGCCCACGGCCCCGCCGGTTTCGGCCGCGGCGTTCATCACGACCAGGTCTGCGGCGGCGGGAATCGTGAACGGCACGCCCGGATTGGAACCAGTCCATCCTTGCTTCAATGCGGCGTAGTTCTGCGAGAAGAGGACCATGTCGGCGAGCCCGTCTCCGTTGACGTCGCCGGCAGGGCCGAGGCCGTAGCCGAACAATCCGCCGACATTGGACTCGAACAGGGCTGAAAGAGAGCGGTTATCGATCTGGACCTCGGTCGTCGGCGGCGACACGCGGTTGCCATAAAGGAGATAGGCCCTTCCGGGATTGAGCCGGTTCGCGTCGGAGACACCGTCGCGATGGTAGCCGACCAAGACATCGTCGAGGCCATCTCCGTTGGCATCGCCGACACCGCGGGTGAAGAAGCCAAGCCCTCTGATGCCGCGCACGCTGTCCGTATAGACGGCGGCGATCCGGCGTCCATTGGCATCATTGCCAAGGAGGGTCTGCAGGGTGAAGGGCGCTCCCGGGAAGAGGGTGCCTCCGGTCCCGCGGGGTTGGCCAAAGAGGACGACGACCCGGTTGAAGGCGAGATCCGCCATGGCGAGGTCCGGTCGTCCGTCGCCGTTGAAGTCCCCGGCCCCGGATACGGAAATTCCGCCGAATTGGGCACCTTCGGCAACCTTCATCAACTCCACACGCCGAGGGTGGTTCAGGAACTGGCTCTGTCCCGCCTGCCAATCGGACCCACCGTAGACGAGATGGAAGGCACTGGATGTACCCACGAGGATCTCCTCCATTCCGTCGAGGTCAACGTCTCCGGCCACGGCGACATCCGAAGCGAAATCCCCAGCGGTTCCAAAGTTGAGCCGGACGTCCCCTGGACGACCGCCTCCGCCCTGATCCAGGTTGGCCAGTGAATAGGTTCCCGCGGGTGCTACGGCGCGCCAGGCGGCCCGTGGTCGACCAAACAGCACGTAGAGGCTGCCCGACGAATCCAGCGCGCTGGAAACAACGATGTCCGAGTAGCCATCCCCGTTGACATCTCCTGCCGAGGGCCCGCCGAAGAAAAACTGATCGGGCGAGAGTATTCGGATCGAACGGCCATTGGCGACGGGCGTGCCGTCGATGGAGGCGGGGCGAGCCCCTGTTTCTCCGAAAACGAGGGTCATGTAAGCCTCGCTGCTGCTCCGGAGGAGAGCATCGTCGATCCCGTCACCATCCACGTCGCCGACGCCGACGACGCGGCGCAGGGCGGCGAGGTTGCGGACGAGGGACTCGCGTCCGGCGACCGGTTGGGTAAAGAGGTCGGTACCGGGTGGGGAGGAGTAGAGGAACTCCGGGACCCGGAGGGCAGAACCGGAGATGACAAGATCGTCGATGAGGCCATTGAAATAGAAGGGTGTTCCGGCCACGGCGGACCCCACCTGGAGCATGGTATGGGTGGGAGTGCCCGCTCCGACATTGAAGTTCATCGTCTGCCGGAGATGCCCATCGAGGTAGAAGTCCACGCTGCGTCCGGCATTGTGGACGATGGCCACGTGATGCCAGTTCGCATCGGTAGGAAGGACAACCGACGAGGCGGCCTCCCCCCTGCCTGGGATCGTGTAGGTGAGCCGGCGACCTTGTGCGAGCCAGAGCACGTACCCGCCCGCGCCACCGTATTGGACGAGGTACTCCCCGGCCGCGTTGTCGGGAGCGGTCGTCGGGCGCACCCACAGGGCAATGGTTGAGGAGCCGTGGAAGCCGAATCTCTGGTCTGAGTCTATGTGGTAGGCAATGGGCTGTCCTCTTCCTGTCGTGAGAGACCGTCCCTGGCTGGTGGGTGTGGAGGCCGAGAAGTTGAAGGCACCCGGCAAGCTGTTGAGCAGGGGGTCACCTGCGGAAGTGTCGAAGTTCCATTTTCCGACGATGCCCGTGGTGCCTGACAATTGCAGGGCGGAGGCGGTCATCTCGGCGCGCAATCCCGTGGGATTTGCGGATGCTGCGCCATTGTTGACGAGGAATTCGAGGGTGTTCTTGCCGGAGCGGAAGTGGGGGTAGGTGGCGGCGCGGATGTCGAGAGCGGTCCACACATTGAAGTTGCCGACGGGTGTGGGGATGAGGTTTCCGTTGATGCGGATGCCCCTCAGCTCGTTGTCCACCGCGAAGCGGCCTGAGAGGATGACCGTGGCGGGGTCCAGACCGGCGAGGTTGAAGGTGGTGGTGTAGATGTAATCGCCGGCCGCGGCACCGGATCCACCGTTCGCTGGGCCGACCCACTTGCTTTCGGCGGTGTTGCCCAGCCATGGCGGGATGGGAGCGGTCGCGTCGATGATTGGCTGGAAGATGGTCGGCGGGTTGAGTCGCTCCCGGAACACGGTGGGCGCCGTCGCGGCGAGGCCGGGGCCGGAGACGGTGTAGTCGGAGTCCGTCGATGGGTTCGGCGTTGGGTTGGCATACGAGTAGGTCACGTTGTCGCCGGTGAAGCGGAGCGTGGGGGTGGTGATGCGGGTCTGGGCCTGGAGCGACACCGTTGCGGCGGCGACGGGCAGCCAGCGGGCAAGCGAATGAATCAGGTTGCGCATGGGAGTTGGAAGAAAGGTCAGAAGGGTTGGGGCGGGATCAGCGGCCGTCGTTCAGTTCGTTGACGAAGAGGGCGCGTTGGATGGTGAAGATGCCCGAGACGCGGATCGGGTTCTTGTGGAGCCCGGTGATGGTCTCGGCGTAGACGCCGGTGAGGAGTTCGCTGCCGAGGCCGGCAGGGGCGGCGATGTCGGGGTCGGCCGGAGCCGTCCCGAACTCAAAGCGGAAATTGCGGGTCAAGTCCCACGATTCCTCGCCGCCGGAGGCAAACTTCACGAACTGGCGGTCCTTGTTGTCGTGGTCCGGGTGGTAGGTGTGCTTGAGCGGGTTCAGCGGATGGTCGAATCCGAGGGTGTGACTGGCGGTGGCGACGGCTCCGTTGGTGCCGAATCCGCCGGCCAGCACGAGCGGTTGGTCGAAGGCGAAGTTCACAGCGCTCATGCGGCGGCCGATGCGTCGGCCGTCCCGCAGGGTGGAGCCTTGGTAGATGGCGTTGCCCTGCGCATCGCGCAGGGCGAGCAGGGATTCGTCGGTGGCGATGACGTATTCGCCGGGTTCTTCGAGTTCGTTGAAGGGGGTTCCCGGGACGGGAGACAGCTTGCCGGGCTTGAAGAGGATGAGCGCGTCGCGGAGGAGGCGTGCCTGGCCCGAGGCATCGACGTGGAGGATCACCCGGAACTGGAAGTCCCCGGCGGCGGGGCGCGGCGATTGAGGGTCGAGGGCGTTGCGGGGTTCGCTGACCGAACGGATGAGGACCGATCCGAGCCAGAGTCCGGCGTGTGGCGAGGCCGGGTTGGAATCACCCGATGGAGCAGCGCCCCGTCGGAGGGAACGTCCGGAGGCCGAGGAAGCGACCGGGTCCAGCGGTCGTGCGGCCTCGGCCGAAAGCGGGAGGAACACGCGGGTGCCGAAGCCGTCGGTGATCTCCAGCAGCGATTGGTAGCGGGCGGAGGTGGCTCCGGCCGGGATGGCGAAGTTCGCCATGGCCTGGCGTCGGAGTTCGAGTTCGAGTTCGTCCGACTGGCCTGCTTCGAGCACGACGGTGTGCGGGGAGGGGAGAGCGGCGTAAGGCTTGGATCCTTCGGGGCGGTATCCAAGGACGAGGCCGCCCGCGTTGGCTGGGGTGCCGGAGGGTGGGGTTTCCGAGGGCAGCAGACGCAAGGTCAGGGTCCGGCGCGCAGCACTGCGGTTCGCCAGTTGAAGGCTGGCGGATGCGCCCGCATTGGCGAACGCGATCGCACCCTGGCCGCCGGGGATCACAGCGGTGGGGCCGGAGTATTCCGTGGCGTTGGCCGCATACACCCAATAGGCGCGGCCGGGGCGGAGGAAGGTGGATCCGGGGGTGGCGACGGCACGCCACTCACCGTTGGGTTGGAGGTCGTAGACGGGTTGGCCTCTGAGGGCGGAGTTGGGCGCGAAGAAGTTCTGGACCGAGACCTGCGTGGCGGGGTCGAGGTGGAACCCGACGAAATTGAAGGCGCGGGGTTCGAATCGGGCGGCGCGGATGGCGGGCGTGCCGCGGATGCTCCACGTGACATTGGTGGGGGCGGCGAGCTTCACGAGGTAGGGGCGGCCGCCGGGCATGGCGAACAGGGTGGAGACGGCGGAAGCGGCCGGGTTGGCCGCGCCGGGCATATGCACGAGCCAGTCGGGGGTCTCCGGGGTCAGGCGGCGCGGATCGGAGACGAACTGCGGAGCGGCGGCGCGGGCGCTGTAGAGCCAGACGCTTTCGACGGGGATGCCCTGGAGGACGTCCTCGCAGACGCGGGATTCCGGGTCGACTTCGAGGAAGACAGAGTTCCAGCCGGGGGTCAGTTGGATCTGCTGGGTGCGCCACTGGGCGTGCAGCGCCGCACAGGAGGCACCGAGAAGTGCGAGGGCGAAGAGCGATCGGGAGAGGCGAAGGTTCATGGCAGGAGGGCGTGTTGGCAGGGAAGTGGGCGATCAGGGATTGCTCTGGATCCGGTAGAAGGCGTTGGGAAGCGAGGTGGCACCGGTGTCGATGAACCGGTTGGCTGGCGGCGTGGCAGCGACTCCGGATTGGATGGATTCGAAGGGGCCATCCAGGGTTTGTCCGCGCAGGACGGTATAGGTCCGGCCGGATTGCGAGGACCACTCGATGAGGAAGGAACCGTCTTCGCGGGCCTGGGCGAGGGTGAAGTTGGGGAAGGAAGTGACAGTGCCGCGGGGATCGATGCCGGCGTACATCTTGGCGAGGTTGGAGATGCCATCGCCGGCGGCGCTGGCGGTGGGGCTGTTGCCCAGCTTTCCGAAGTAGCGGAGTTCCCAGGCGTCGATGAGGCCGTTGTTGTCCGAATCCACACCGAGGCTGAGGTCGGTGCGCAGGAGTTGGCCGCGGGTGCTGAGGGAAACGGACAGGTTGGTGCGGGTGGCCGGAAGCAAGTTGGCGTTCGTCGTGCCGCCAAGGGTTGCGGAAATGCGCCAATTCTCCGGGGACAGAGGCAGCGGCAGGGTGTTGGCCGATCGGGTCCGCCCCGGAACGATCGATTCGGCCTTGATGAGCTGGGCGAAGGAAAATCCGGTGGCGAGATCGGCGGCGGAGATGGTTGCGCGGATGGGTGAACCGCCGGCGACGGGCGTGAGGGTCAGCTGGATGGTGCCGTTGGTGGCACGCTTGCCAAGGGCGTCGGTCAGCACCCCGTGAAGGACAAGCGACGGCTCGGGAATTCCGGCGGCTGGCGAGTGGAGGGCGGGGAGCCCGAGTGCAAGGGCAAGGGCCAGCGATTGCAGGCGGCTTGGAGGATGGAGGGGGCCGGTTTTCATTGGCGAGATCAGTGCTTCTTCAGCCCAATGCGCAATCGGCGGAAAAATAGTGACACAGGAAGTCGGAAAATCTTTCGAAGGATCTCGGCTGTGGTGGGAAACCGGACGGAGTCAACGCCATCTTCCACTTGCGGTGAGGTCGTTCCGCGGCCACAAAGAGCCCTTTGGAGACCGATACAACAAAGCTCCTGCGGGCAATGAGCCAAGGCGACAGGCTCGCCGCCGAGGAATTGCTGCCGCTGGTGTATGACGAGCTGCGGAAGCTGGCGGCGCATCGGCTCGCCAACGAGGCCCCGGGCCAGACCCTGCAGGCGACGGCGCTGGTGCATGAGGCGTGGCTTCGGTTGACGGGAGGGGACCAGACCCTCGGGTTTGAGAACCGGGGGCATTTCTTCGCCGCGGCGGCCGAGTCGATCCGCCGGATCCTCATCGAGCGGGCCCGCAAGCGCGGGGCACTCAAGCGGCGAGCCGAGGTGGAGTCCCTGGATCTGGAACACACGAACGTGGCGATGGAGACGGACGACCACACGCTGCTGGCGGTGGACGATGCCTTGAGGAAGCTGGAGGTCGAACGGGCTCCGGCGGCTGAGTTGGTCAAGTTGCGCTTCTTTGCGGGGATGACCCACGCCGAGGCGTGCCTCGCATTGAACATCTCGGAACGGACGGCGAAGCGGTACTGGACGTTCGCCCGCGCGTGGCTCTACCAGGAACTCAAGGCAGCGCAGGCATCGTGAGCTCGCGGGAACAGGACATCTTCGACGAAGCGGCGGAGATCGAAGGTGGGGAACGCCGGCGGGCATTCCTGGATCGTGCGTGCGATGGGGACGCGGCGTTGCGGTGGCGGGTGGAAGCCTTGCTGAAGGCGCACGACGCGGCCTCGGGCAGCACGGGTTTCCTTGGGGGAGAGCGCGGATCTGAGGTGCGGCCGACCGAACAGCGGGAGGAACCCATTCTGGTCGGGCGGTACCGGCTGTTGCAGAAGATCGGCGAGGGTGGGTGCGGCCTGGTGTTCATGGCCGAGCAGAGCGAGCCGGTGCGGCGTCGGGTGGCCCTGAAGCTCATCAAGCCGGGGATGGACACAAGGCAGGTGCTGGCACGGTTCGAGGCCGAGCGTCAGGCGCTGGCGATGATGGATCATCCGAACATCGCGCGGGTGCTGGATGCGGGTGCGACGGACGCGGGGCGTCCGTACTTCGTGATGGAGTTGGTGCGGGGGATCCCGATCACGGAGTATTGCGAACAGAACCGACTGAACCTGACCCAACGCCTGCGGCTGTTCATCACGGTTTGCCAGGCGGTCCAGCACGCCCACCTGAAGGGGATCATCCACCGGGACATCAAGCCGACGAACATCCTGGTGACTTCGGACGATGGCCGTCCCCTGGCGAAGGTCATCGACTTCGGCGTGGCCAAGGCCACCGCGGACATCCAGTTGACCGACAAGACGCTGTTCACGCGGTTCGAGATGTTCGTGGGCACGCCGGCGTACATGAGTCCGGAGCAGGCGGAGTTCAATGCGCAGGGCGTGGACACGCGGACGGATGTCTATTCGCTCGGGGTGTTGTTGTATGAGTTGCTGACGGGGAAGCCGCCTTTTGACAACAAGACCCTGATCAACTCCGGGGTCGACGAGATGCGGCGGATCATCCGGGAAGTGGATCCGCCCCGGCCGGGCGTGCGCATCCGGACCACGGAGGAGAAGGTGGTGGGGGCGTCGGAGACCGATGCCGTACCCGGGTTTGCCAGTGGCACGTTCTCGGCGGACCTCGATTGGATCGCCATGAAGGCGCTGGAGAAGGACCGGACTCGCCGGTACGAGACGGCCAGCGCGTTGGCCCAGGACATCCAGCATTTCCTCGACAACGAACCCATCACGGCCCGGCCGCCAGGCCTGGCTTACGTCGTTGGAAAGTGGGCGCGGCGGCATCGGGCGGCCTTTGGTGCGGTGGCCGCAGTCGCGTTGATTCTCGTGCTGGGCAGCGCGCTGAGCGGATGGCTGGCCTGGCGGGCGACACGGGCGGAACGTTACCAACGGGAACTCCGGTTGCAGGCGGACGAGGCCCGGAACGAGGCCATGGTGCGAGCTTATGCCGCGGACATGAAGGCTGCCGGCATTGCGATCGATGAGGGCAATCGAGGTCAGGCGAACGCCCTTCTGGACCGGCACCATCCCAAACCCGGTGGGGCGGATGTCCGAGGCTTCGAGTGGCACCTGTTGCGATCCCGCGCCGCTGGGGATGCCCATGTCTCCTTGGACCATACCGGCCTCAATTCCGGTGTCGTCATCGATCCGGGTGGCGAATGGATTGCTGCCGTTTCGAAGTTTGGTCCGCTCCGGGTCTGGGACGTGAAGTCCGGCAAGATGCTGCAGGAGTTTCCATCGTTGAAGCGGGCCGAGCCTCGTCGCGGCGTGGCGCTCTCGCGGGATGGACAATTGCTGGCGCATCTCGGCGACGATCGCGTCTGGTTGCGGCGCTCCCAGGACTGGAAGGTGCAGTGGGAATACCCGAAGAAGGTCAACGTCATGACCTTCACGCCCGATGGGCTTTTGGTTCTGGGGAGCAGCACCGGGCTGGAGTTCATGGATCCGGGATCAACGAACATCGTGACCGTGTTTGATCAGTTCCCGACGGACTTCCGCTCGATCCTGTCGTTTTCGTCCGACGGTCAGACCTTCCTCATCCGTGTTGCGGGTGGGGCGACCTTTCTGGTGGAGCGCGCGACGGGGAAGATCCTGCAACGCTTCCAGAGGGAGCTGTATGCCTCTTCGGTGCTGTCACCGGATGGTCGCCGCATTGCCACCGGTGGGCAGGGTGGTGGATTGACGCTTTGGGATTCCCAAACGGGAGAAGTGATCGCGGAAACACGGGCCCATGCTTCCTGGCTGATGGACGTGGCCTTCTCCCCGGATTCCGCCCGGATTGTGACCGGCGGTGGAGACCAGTTGATCCGCATCTGGGATGCGACGGGGAACAAGCCTTTGCAGCAGGAATTGGATCGGCGGATGGGGCACTGGAACGAAGTCTGGATGGTGGGGTTTGCGGACGACGGCCGGATCATCTCGGGAGGCAAGGATGCCAAGGTCAAGATCTGGGATGCGACGCCGCCGCCCGCGAGGGTTCGGGAGGTTCCCAATCCAAAGGCAGCCTTTCAGAATGGCTTTTCGGTCGCCGGGGATTGGGTGTGCTCCCGCTTGCCCGATCGACTGCTGTTTCATCGGGTCCCGGATGGTTCGTTCCTCGGCGAGTGGCTGGTGCCAAAAGATTGTCGGGCGGATATCCAGGACTGGCGCCGGGGCGATGAGGCGTGGTTCGCGATGACGAACGGCGGCGTCGCCGTGCATCGACTTCCGGATGGTGCGCGACAGAAGGCGATCGAGATCCCGGGGTTGCTCGTGCAGGCGGTGGCGGATGTCACGCGGGATGATCGGATCATGGCGGTACAGGTGGCACGTACCGCGGACGTGGCATTGGTGGACCTGGAGAAGGGGCGCGTCCTGCGGACGTTGCCGGACTTCCTGCTGATGCGGGGGGCACCGCTCCAGAACCGGGTCGCTTTCTCACCGGACGGCCGGAAGGTGGCATTCACGGTCAACGGATTCCGGGTGCAGATCTGCGACCTCGTGGATGGGCGTGTACTTCAGGAGTTGGAGGGGTTCGCGTGGCATCTCTACTGCCTGCTCTGGTCGGAGGACGGCAGGACCTTGTTCACGTCGAGTTGGGATGGGTCCGTGATGGTATGGGATGCGGAGACCGGGAAACGTCGGTTGCCGGTCCTGAGGGGGCATTTCTCGGGCGTTCCTTCGCTTTCGTTGTCGCCAGACGGCCGGACGCTCGTCACCCATGGAGCGGATTCGACGGTCCGGTTCTGGAATGTGGCAACGGGTACCGAGGTGCTGACCCTCGCCAACGCGGATGCCTACTGGAGTTGCCCGATTTCGCGGGATGGTCGGACGCTGGCCTGGCGTCGGAGTTCCGACAAGGCCCTGCAGATCGAGACCATCCGGTGACGGGGGGATTCGGGAATCGACCACAGCCTCCTGACGTCCACTGCTACGCTTCGGGAGTAGGAGGTCACGAGGCTGAGCTGGAGGCCGCGTGCCCTCACGCGGCGGTTCAGGGCTGCGCCGGGTGAGGGCACCCGGCCTTCAGCTTGGGGGCCTAAGGTTTCTCGATGAAGCCGTGGTGGAGGCCCATGTAGTAGGGGAGGAGGAAGACGGTGCCGGAGCCAAGTTCGGTGCCGGAGCCGCCGTAGTCGAGGTCCCAGGGATCCGTGTTCCAGTGATTGAAGTGGCGGTTCTCGACGGGCAGGACCTTGCCGTTGGTGCGGAGGCCGCGGCCTTCGCTGCGGGCTTCGTAGAGGTCCTTGGACTGGGCCAGCGCGAGGGGGACGATGTCGAGGCGGTGGCTGTTCTTGTGGGCCCAGTTGAGGCGGTCGAGGGGGAATCCGTAGAGGACGGCGCGGGAGTCCTCGAACCATCCGGGCCAGGGGGACACGGAGAACTTGCCCCAGACGTTGGTGATGGATTGGTCGAGGTTGTGGGCGGCGTGGGCGAAGTGGAAGAAGGGGTTGAGCTCGGGTTGGTCGTTGGCCCAGTACTGGAAGAACGAATAGCGCGCGAGGTTCTGGGTGGTGGGATCCTTGCCGTAGCGCATCAGCGTGTAGAAACACATGAACGCCATTTCGTCGTCGGACTGGTTCCCGGAGCCCGGCCCCTGTTGGGCCTTCGGGAACATGAGGTTCTGGGCGTACCCGTGCTTCTCGACGAGTTCGCGGGCGATATCGTGGTACTTGTTGTCGCCGGTGATGTGCGCGGTGACCGCGAGGTACGAAAGGATGGAGAGTGAATTGAGGCCGCGCTCGACCCACCAATACGGGTTGCGGTTCATCTCCTGTGGACCGTAGACGGCCCAACGCGTGGGCTTGCCGTCGACGTCCACGAGGGCGAAGCCGTGGGCCACCATGTGGTCGGTGAGGGACTGGACGACTTCGCGGACGCGGGCCTTCTCGGCATCGGTCTTCGCGCAGTGGTCATGATACATGGCGTAGAAGAAGTAGTGGCCGTCGAGTTCGTCGCTGCTGGTGTCGCCCTTCCAGAACCATTTGCCATCGGCGCTGCGGGGCCAGCGGGGCTCGTAGGCCTTCCAGAGGGCGTCGCGCTGCTGTTCGCGGCGGTCGCCTTCGATGCGGCCGACGTTGGGGTCCGGCCATTCCACCGGGCGGATCGTCCGGGCGACATAACCCTTGTCGGGGGAGGGGTTGCCGCCCTGGGTGACGACCTGGAGGAAGCGGAGGGCTTCGAAGGCCTTGCGGGCGCGGTCGAGGCTGGCGGGGTCCTGGGTGGCGGCGTAGGCGAAGCATTCGGCGGCGCCATACATCGCCGTCCAGAGGCCGTCGTTGTCGGAATCCTGGGGGTGGGCGGAGGCGAGGTCAGCGGGTGCGCGGAGCGGGGCTTCGGCGACGTAGCCGAACGGCGTGCGCTTGATGTATTTCTCGACCTGTTCCTCGTAGAAGGCGGCCTTCTTCGCGAGGGTCAGGGGTTGGAATTCAATGCGGCCGAGACCAGCGGCGGTGGCGGCCCACACGCCGCCGGTGGGATCGGCGAGGACCTGCGCGACGTCGTCGTTCGGGAGCCAGCGCTGGCCCTGACGGTAGTGGAAGTCGGAGCCATCCCATCGGATGAGACCGAGGTGGGTCGAGAACCACATGGAGCCGTCGGCCGCGGAGGAGGCACCGGTGAAATCCGTCCAGGGGAGGCCGTCCTTGCCTTCGAAAAACTTCCAGGAGCCATCGGGTTCGCGGGACGCGAGACCGGCGCGGGTGCCGACCCAGGCGCGGTTGGCGGGGTCGAAGGCCACGGTGAGGACGTTGGTGGTGGCCCAGGAACGTCCGACCGGATCCATGACGGGGACGGGTCGCCAGTTGCGTTCGTCCTGTTCATGGAGACCGGCGTTGGAGGCGATCCAGAGGCGTCCCATGGGCGAGACGGCCGCGTGGTGGATCGTCCACTTGGTGGGCCAGCCGAGCCAGCGCGGCGGTTGATCGAAGGGGATCTCGATGGGAGCGGAGGCCGTGATCACCCAGAGCCGAGCGCCGCGGCGGATGAGTTGGCGGACGCCGGCCCACGGGGTCTTGACGGTGCGGGGCTTGCCGTCCGAACCGGGGAAGGTGAACTCGTCGGCGGAAGCGGGATCGAAGGCCGTGTCTGCAGTCCAGGTGCCGTTGTTGAGGACGAACCAGTGGCCACCGATGAAGGTCCGGACCTTGTCGGCCGGACCGGAGTCAACGAGTTGGATGGCGGCGGTGGGAAGGCCGTTGGTGATCGATCGATGGAGGGCGACCTCCTGTTTGAAGCGTTGCGGAATGGGCGTGACCGCGCCGTGGGCGACGGCGGGCAGGAGGCCCAGGATCAGGCCGAGGAACCAACGTGGCTGCATCGGCCCATCGTGATGGCAAAGGCCCTCTCGGGGCAAACCCCCAGACGGAGGACGCGCATCTTGAGACTGCCCCCTTTTGGAACGGTTTCGGGGCGGCGATGTCCTCATCGCCTTGAGGAAGAGGTTTGATGGGGCGACGAGGACGTCGCCACCCCGTTCCATGTGGCGGCAGTGTCCAGTTGCGCTCCCACGAAGGACGTAGGGTGCCATTGGGCTGGCCTGCGCTGGGATGAGGGCCGAGACGCCTTACTCCCGCCTCAGCGCCCGCAGGAACCAGTGATCCCCGGCCGGGGTGGGTACGGTGACCGAAGTGGCACCGGGGAGCACGTTGACCTCGCGGACGGATTCCCAGGTGCCGTTGAGGGATCCCTGCTCGATGCGGATGGTCCCGGCGGCGCGGGCGTCGAGGGTGACTTCGGTGGTGGTCGGGTGGGTGCGGTTCAGGCGGAGGGCGAGGGGGTCTCGGCCGAGGAGGTTGAGGTTTTGATCGAGCCAGGCCTCGTTGAAACGTTCCTGGCCCTGCACTTCCTGGAAGAGACCGTTCGCGACGATGATGCCTCCGGGAAGGACGACGGCCCCGCCGACCGGGCCGTTGAAATGGGCCGCAGGGATCGCGGGGTCCGGATTTCCAGTCTCGTCCAGGATCAGGAGCGTCGAGCGGATGGTGGACATGAGCGCGATGAGGGTGCGGCCATTCGGCATGGATTGGAGGCTGGTGACGGAGGTGTCTGGATAACTGCCGAAGAATCGCGGATCAAAACTGGGATCTATCCGGCCCGAGGGTGTGAGGCGGGCGAGGCCTGGGCGAGGGACACCATCGACGCGGTTGAAGGCACCCTGCAAGAGGCAGCGCCCCTGTGCGTCGAGCGTGGCGTACGTGATCCTCGGCAGGCTCGGCGAATAGTTGGCATTGAAGGTGATCTGGGCGCGGTAATTGGGGTCCGTGATCCCGGATGGCAACAGTCGCACGATATCCTTGCCGACCTGATTCGTTGCGAGCGCTCCGTAGGCGAGGACGAGGACGCCGCCGTCGGATTGGGGCAGGAAGATGGCTTCCATGGGCTGAAATACGCCACCCTGAAGTCGTGGTACATAGACCTGTCCGGCGTAATTTGTATCGAGCGCTCCGGCGTTGCTGTACCGGCGAACGATCCGTGTAACCATGAAGGGTCCGTTGGGCAGGTTGACTCCGCCGTCCCGGGTCAGGATCAACAGGGATCCATCATGGGCGTAAGCCATCGGGACAGAACCGCCGCCTGCGAAGCCAAAACCAAAGGACACGGTGGCGAAGGTGCTGTCCAACGTTCCGTTCACGAAATGGCGGCTCAGCCTATGCGGTCCAGATGAGGAGAATGGGTCGTACTGGGAGATGTAATGGGTTCCCCCGGGTCCAGGCCCGAGGTAAAGCATGAATTGGCGGAGGTTTGGGGTGACATTGTCACCGATGATCCAGCCATCGGCCGCAGCCATCTGGTAGGTGTGCAATCTGCCATCCACCGAGCCTTGGGCACGAAAGAGGAATGGCACACCCGGACGGGCTTGGTGGAACTCGTTCTGCCCCACGACACCTGCGGGTCCGCGGGAATCGTTGTCGCGAACCACGATCGTGGCATGGAGTCCTGTCCCAGGTCCGGGTCCATCCAAGGCAAAATCCGCCGTGCGGTCTCCGTCGGCCAGCGCGTTGTCATACGGCGCCACCCGCAAGGCAAAGGACGATTCCCCCGGCAGGAAGTCAAAGGGGATGTCCCCCGTCTGGGCGTAGAAGTCGAAAGCAGGGTTCAGCGGATTCGCGGGGAAAGTGCTGATGTGGGCGCGGACGGTGCCGCCCTTGAATCGGGCGACGGTGTTCCCCGGGTAAGCAAAGCCGCTCAATCGACGAACCGCGAGGTGAGGTCGAGACCGCGAATCAGTACTGCTGAAACCCGGTCCGATGGGTTCCGGGAGCACAAGCGTGCTGTGGCTGAACCCGAACGTCTGTTCGTCCCGGTAAACCTTGAGTGCCACGGCAGGTGAAGCGCCGGGGGACAGTTCTGCCTCCGGAAGCCGCAGTTCAAAGGTGGAATCCAGTCCCGGATCGGATTGGTTGCGCAGTGGCACGTTCATCCACCCGACGCGCGAGCCTGCGTCGAAGCGCAGAAGGGCTGTGGCGGGTGCATCCGTCGCGAGCGCCGGGGATGCGGGCAACGGGATCGGGATTTCGCGGGCGGAGTCGAGGTCGGTTTCGCGAAACGCCGGAGCGCGGAAGTGGCGGGCGCGTTCGCCGATCGTGAATCCGGTGCTGCCAGCATGCCAGCGGATGCCTGGTGTCGGGGGTGGCGGCAGGAGTTGGGCGAAACCTCCGGACGGCATTCCGTCCACCAAGCGGAACGCGCCGGTGATCAACACAGCACCATCCGAGGCTTCGACGAGTTGGGACGGGGCCGCGTTGAACCAGACCTCCAACCGCGGGTCCGGGGTGCCATCGCCCCAGTGTCGGGTGAGCTTCCATCCGAGTTCGTCGGGTACGGCCATGTAGAAGAAGCCCGAGGGCGAAGACCAGGTCGTGGCGTTGGAGGGGATTTCCCGGGCGACTTCCGAGTCTGTCGATCCACCGACCGTGAGGCGGACGGTGGGTTGACTCAACCGCACCGAGCCGTCCGGCAACGGGGTCAGCGCCGGAACGCCAGGGGTGAAGAAATGCGAGCCGATCGTGGCGTTGGAGGCACCGCTGTCGTCGAGGAACACTGCGGAGTAGTCGGGTCGGATCAGCACCAGTCCCTCGGGAGCCAACGGCGCGAATCGGGCGAAGGCACCGAAGTCATTTGTATTCGGGCGGAAGAACGCTTCCAGATCGGCAGTGCTGGAAAAGCGTGCGAGGCCGGGGAATTCGATCCCGGCCAGTTGGGTAAACGACCCGGATACATAGACCCGGCCGCGGACGTCGGGGATGATCCGGGTGACATTGGTGACGTCGAGGGAGTTGCCGGTGTCGGCGAGCGCGCCGCTCGTCTCAAGCAGGGCCAGACGGGAGCGTGCTTCACCGCTCCATTGGGTGAAGTCCCCGCCAACGAGAAGGCGTCCGTCCGGAAAGGAGGCGGCGTGACGGACGGTTCCGTTGGGCGGACCGGAAGGAGACCAGCTCGGGTCGACCGCAAAGGTGCGGGTGAGACGGACGAGATTTGAGACCGTTGCGCCCGGTGGTGGATTGAATCCGCCGCCGACATACCAGGTGTTGTTTGGTCCCGGAGCGAGGGCGAGAACGTTGGTGGGGAGCCCTGTCGTGGGAACCGTTGGGTCGGCTTGAAACCGAGGGCGCAGCCCCAGCGCGGCCGTGGCCGGCGGGATCCAGACGCGGACCACGGGTGCGGTGACCGACAAGGGTTCCACCCCCTGCAGCACGGCCTCGAACCAGCGGCCGTGGATACGGGCCGGATTGTCGAGGAGGGGGATGGTGATGGAGAGGACGTTGGTGGACTCCGGGAACTCGAACGGGATGCGGGTCCCGATGAAGTCCTGGTCGCGGAGGGCGGTTCTTTCCTCCAGCGCAAGGAATCCGGTGCCGGCGGCAGTGCCATTCCGCGTGATGTTTACGGTGACGCTGGTCGCGCCCGGTTGAGCCCAAACGTTGGTGCCGAGTGACAGGGCACCGTCGATGTCGAGGACCGTGAGGGTGGCGGTGGAGGGGGAGGCGTATACAGCAAGAGGTGTTGAGAGGTTCTCCAGGAGGATTCGGGCAGTGGAGGGACCCGTGATCCGCTGGAGGGGTTGAAGCGGGATCGTGACCGAGCGCTGGGTCTGGGAGATCGCGAAATCGACCCGCTGGGTGCTCAACGCGTAGAGCCGCAAGGCACCCGGAAGCATCCCCAACGGGTCCGCCACACGGAGGTCCACGGAGACCGGGATGCGGTCGTTGCCGGTGCGGAACAACTCGATGGTGGCGTTTGTCCTGTTTTCGCGGAAGGCGTACGCGTTCGTCGACAGGCGCACCGTCATCGCATCGTCGTCGGGAATGGTGATGTTGAGGGCGCTGTAACGGTTGGTGATCGTGGTGCGCTGGGTGATTGGCGAAAGGCTCAGGGTCAGGGGGCGGTTCACAGCGCGGACGTCGTTGTCCTCGACGACCAGCACGAGTTCGATTTCCGATGCGCCCGGCATGAAGGTGAGGTCGGTGGAGGGAAAACTGATGGGTGTCTGGGTGCCGGAGCCCAGGGTGCCGCCAACCCGCACCCGGTTGGTGCCGTCCGGGTTTCCATCGCGGTAAACCAGTACGGAGATCGATCCGCTGGATTCCTCGGCGACGATGTTGTTGGTCCGGAATCCCACGAGTGCCTGGGGCGCGAGTTGGGCCCATGCAGGAAAACCCAGAAGGAAGAGGGCCAGAAGTTGGAAGAGCAGGCTTCCGGCGTGGGCGATGCGAAGGGTTGAGATACGCATAAGTTGTCGGGCGCGAAAATCTTTCCACGAATTGGCAGGCCTCTGTCACGAGGGAAGTGGCCGAATCCAATTTGGCACATTTGGCCAATGCCCCGACTTGGATCGGGGTGGCGACGTCCTCGTCGCCGTTCCAAAGCCACACTCCGGGCGATGAGGACATCGCCACTCCGAAGCCATTCTCACGTGAGGCCGAGTCGAGGTGCGTCCAATCCAAGTTGGAGGAAACCCATGCTTGCGTTGGCCGGGGTGGCGGGGTGGCGTAGGCGTGCTCCGCATGCGTCATCGACCACCCGCCATTGCCTTCATCTTCATCACGCTGTTCCTGGACATCCTGGGCATCGGCCTGGTGATCCCGGTACTGCCGAAACTGGTGGAACAATTCCGCGGCGGCGACGTGTCGGAGGCGTCGACGCTCGTTGGCCAGTTGTCGGCGGTCTACGCGCTGATGCAGTTTGTGTTTTCGCCGATCCTGGGCGCGTTGTCTGACCAATATGGGCGTCGACCGGTGATCCTCGTGTCGCTACTGGGGGCGGGTCTGGATTATTTCCTGATGGCGTGGGCCCCGACGGTGGGGTGGTTCTTCCTGGGCCGTGCGATCAGCGGATTGGCGGGCGCGAACATCACGGCGGCGACGGCCTACATTGCGGACATCTCACCGCCGGAGAAACGGTCGGCCAACTTCGGGATCATCGGGGCGGCCTTTGGGTTGGGGTTCATTGCGGGACCGTTGATCGGCGGGTTGCTGGGCGAGAAGAGCCTGCGGTTGCCGTTCGTGGCGGCAGGGATCGTGACGCTGGCGAACGGGCTTTATGGGTTCTTCGTGCTGCCGGAGTCGCTGGGGCAGGACGTGCGGCGGAAGTTCGCGTGGAACCGGGCGAATCCACTGGGATCGTTCATGGGGCTGACGCGGAACCCGGTGGTGCTGGGGATGGCCGTGGCGTTGTTCCTGCTGAATCTGGGTCAATTCGGGGTGCACAACACGTGGGTGCTCTACACCGGGCATCGGTACCAGTGGAAGCCCAGCGACGTCGGGATCTCGCTGGCGGTGGTGGGGATCACCGCGGCGATCGTCCAGGGTGGACTTTCCCGGGTGATCATTCCCGCGATGGGGGAACGTCGGGCGCTGACTTGGGGCTTATTCCTGAACGGATTCACCCTGATCCTATATGGGCTGGCGACGCGGGGGTGGATGATCTACGCGATCCTGCCCTTCGGTGCGGTGTCGGGGATCGGCGCGCAGGCGGGCCAGGGGATCGTGTCGCGGTCGGTGGGACCGGATGAGCAGGGCTCCGTGCAGGGAGCGTTGGCTGGGCTGAACAGCGTGGCGGCCTTTGTGGCACCGTTGGTGGCCACGAACCTGTTCGGCTACTTCATCGGGCCGCGCACGCCGGTGCAGTTGCCCGGAATCCCGTTCTTCCTTGGGGCGACGTTGGTGTTTGCGGCCCTGGTCGTGGCGGTTGTGACGTTGCGGCGGGCGAAGTTTCAGGCTTGAACCTGGAAAAGGCTCTCGAAACAGCCCCTGCATGGAACGGGGTGGCGACGTCCTCGTCGCCGTTCCAAAGCCATTCCCAATGGCGATGAGGACATCGCCGCCCCGTTTGAGCTGGGGGCAGTGTCAGTGGTGCCTGTTGAAGGGTTTCGCCGGGTGGGGGCACCCGGCCTTCAGCGACGATGTCCGCCGGGTCACGGCTGAACGAATCGGGGCGGACAGACGGGGCAGCCGCGATGGATTCTGCGGCATCGCGTGAACTCCTTACCGAACGGATCCGGCTAGGGAGAACTCGCCCGGAAGAAGCGGGGCCTATCGGGCTCGTCCATGCCAGGGTCAAGAACTTCGCGGACCATGTTGGACTCTGCGAAACCACTCCTGAATTGCCACCAGGGTCCATTGAGGTCGAATGCGATTTCGATGGACCAGGGATCCCCCGGGAGTGTGGACATCTCGAGCGCAGGATTGGTCCCGTCCCCAACCAGCTTCAAGGTGGGAGGGGGCACCACTTCGCCGAGTTCGGCAATCAGGTTGATCTGGAACAGATCAAAGGGCATGGCCAGGCGCAGTTCGATGGACTCGCCGGCGGCGAGGTCCGCGACCAGCGGGCCTCCGAGTCTGGTGGTGGTCTTTACCAGCGCAAGCGAGCCGTCGGGCAGGGCTCGGATGGCATCCAGGCGGAACGCTTCAGGTCGGAACGGGGCGAGGCGCAACCATGCCGCGGTTTCGTTGGTCAGCCAGGCGTGGACGCGCAGCCGGCCGGCACGTTCGGCGCGGAAGGTCCACCATTGTCCGCGGAGGTAGTCCGGGAGGTACAGGGCCGGGTTCAAGAAGGACTCCGGGAAGCTTCCCCACGGTGCGAGGAGTGCCGGCTGCAGCTGCCGGTCCTGGAGCTGCTGGCGTCCGGCGAAGTCCCTGCTCGCATTGAGGCGCGTGGGTGTAGGGAGGACGTGCAGGACGAAGTTGCCCTCGGGGGCTAGGGATCCCTGTACGTTGAGGACCCGGATGCAGATCGTTTCGCCCGCCTGCACGGGGACCTGATGGGGCCATCCCAGCACCCCGACACCGTCGCTCCAGGGTCGGAGCTGTGTGAGTGAATCCCCACGGTGGACCGTGCACGGACGGAACGGCTGGGTGGAGATGGAAACGTAGCCGTCGGCGGACGCGGTGTATTCGAACCAGACGCTGCCCGTTTCGCGCCATGGTGACTGCTGCGGTTCGTCCGGTTCGAGGGTTGCATCGAGGGTGTTCCCCTGGAATCGGCCGCCCGCTGGAGGCAGACGGATCCGTGCGGCGAAGGCGTCGTTGGAGGCACGCAGGGTGATGGCGGCTTGGGCCACCATCGACGAGTTGGAGTCTCCGACGGCGAGGTGGAAGATCTGGCCGGCGGTGGCGGAGAACGGGTGTGTGAATGGTTCGCTCCCGTTTGGCAGGACTCCCACGAGTTCGAGGCCGGTCTGGGTGTTGCCGGTGAAGAGGGCGATGGCCGGCGGGGACAGACCGGGCTTCGAGATCCTGAACTCACCGGTGAAGGGAGCGGTCCATCGCCACCAGGTCGAGCCGCCGGAGAGGTGGTTGGTCGCGGGTTCTTCGGGCTCAAACGAGGATTGCGGTCTCGACGCGGACAACCGGGAGATGGCCTCAGGTTCCCAGGGCAGATCCTCAGCATCGATGAAGTCGTCGTTGGCGGGGGCGACGCTGACGTAGGTGGTGATGGACCGCCACGGTTCCTCACCGTGCCTGTAGTTGACAACGATGCCCTCGAAGCCCCTTTGGCCCTTCGGGGTCCAGAGCCGTGAAAGCGGATCCCCTGCCTCCGCGGAGAGGGTGCTGGGGTGCTCGGCCGTGAAATTCACCTCCAGCTCTCCCGATTCCGGACTGAGGTCGACGACCGAGATCCGGCTGGGCCGGTCGACCTTTGCCCGGGACGGAACCGTGCCCCACGCCAGGGAATGGGTCTGAACCGCGGAGAACCTGAACGGGGTATGCATGTCCACGGCCATTCGGAGCGTTTCCCCGGCCTTGTGATTCCAGCGCGCCTTGACCCGCTGGTCGTCCTGGACCACCTGCACCGGGACCGCGACGAGGGAATCCAGCGAGTCACCGCGGTAGAGAGCCACGCGAGCGGGCGTCGGGGTGCTGAAGAGTTGGTAGAGCTCGAGCTCGGTGTAGCCGGCTTCCGTGGTGTGCTGGATCCACCAGAGCGAGCGGGAGGCGGGTTGACTGCCGTGAGCGGGTTCTCCCGGTTCCCCAGATGCCCCGAGGGGATCGAATTGCCGGAGTTCGAAATCCGAGGAGAGGGCGAGCGGGTCGGGTTTGGAAAAGGAGTCGTTCTCCGGGACCCACCGCAGGAAGAAGGTCTCAAGGCCCGTGCCTGGGTCCGGTCTCGCGACAAGAAGCGAATACGTGGTCTGGTCATCGACCCTGACCTGGGTGTTGGTGCTGCCGGCGACGTGGGCTGCGAGGAACTGGAGGTTGCCGAGATGTTCGCCCTGGAAGAGCGCGATGCAGGAGGCCGCATTGGTTGCCTCGATCTGCCAGACGCCGGTCCGGGGCGGTTTCCATTGATACCAGAGGGTGTGTTGGGCGGGGCCGAACGGGTTGGGTTCACCCAGTTCCGGGGTGGCCCCGGTGAAGCTGACCTGGAGACGGGTCAGGCGATCCTTGATGTCGGGTTGAATGAGGCGGGCGTCCGAGAACTCGTCCCCGGCGGCGCGCACGGTGATCGTGTGCCTGAAGGTTCCGGTCGCGCCGTTGGGCATCCGATACTCGAAGACGATCGGTAACTCGCCGGTACTCCACGTGTACAGCCTGAGATTGGCCGGGAGCGACCTCGCGCCATGAGTATCGCCGTCGAAGGAGACCTTCTGCAGGACGACCCCGGGGACGAGAGGTGGGCTGAGTTCGATGTCGAATGAACGCCACGAATAGCCCCGCGTGATGGGATTGCGCCACCGGAAGGGGTGCACCACCGGGGGGGCGATATGGAAATCCCCTTCGGCTTCCACAAGGAGATAGAGGGTTTCCCCCGGTGCCACATCCGTCTGGACGCTCCATCGCAGCGCGTTGGTCCGGGCCCAGGCGAGGGGTTTGGAATCCGGTCCGGGCTTGCCGCGGAAGACCGCGAGGGTGCCGGGGATGGGTTTGGTGCCTGCGGTGGAGGACTGGAAGACGAGGGTTGCCTCGCCGGTTCCCTCGTACTTCCACCACCGGGACCGAACGGACGTCGCGCCTGGAATCGCTGGATCATCTGCGCTGGCCGACGCCAGTCGTCCGTTGAATGGGCCGAAATTGGGCCCGGTGAGCGGCAAAGGATCGGCGGCATCGACGGAGTCATTGGCCGGCCGGGCGGCGACGAAGACCGGATCGGAGGAAAGCATGACACCGGCGAGGTTGGTGCCGGACAATTGGAGGACCGAGCCTTCCGGTTGGAGGTTCAGCGAATAGATCGGCATTCCCTCCGCGGTCTGACCCGTCTGCGGAAGCGCGCCAAATCCTTCCATGCGGAAGCCGGAGTAGGATTCTCCGGGCCAGAGGTTGATGCCCGTCACGGTGACGGCCGACGAGGGGGCGAGAAGGCCACGGCCCTTGAATGTGCCGGAGATTATGGAGTTGTCCGGGACCGCACCCGCAATCTGGATGTCGAAGGTGGGGAGCCGTCGCAACTGGATCCGGTTCGTGTGGAAGATCGGGGTATTGGCCACGACCATCTGGAGATAGTAGGTGCGCCCGGCGATCGCTTCGAAGTTCAGCCCATTGAATCCCGCCTTCAGCGGCAGGCTTGCCAGAGGGTCACCGTCGTAGGCGGCCCAGAGTCCGTGCGGGGAGCTGAACACGGACAGCGGGCCGGTGGTGGTGGGGGTCCACTTCCACCAGACCGTGGTCGGGATGCCAAACCATTGGTTGGTGAGCGGCAGGTATTCACCCGGCTCGATCGATCCGACGGGCATGTCGCGTCTCAACTCGAGGCCGACGAGGTTCGACGGAAGTTCGGTGGCGTCGGCGATATCGTCGGCAGGGGGGCGGAGGATCAAAAGCGTGGGCGTGGAGCGGCGGTCGTTCTGGCGCGCCGTGACCCTCCAGTGCCCGCCGGACTGATTGGTCAGGGTGATCCGACGTGGGGGTTGGTCGAGGACGGCAAGGGTCCTGTGTGGGGTGAAGCTCGTGGTGGCGAGGGCGACTTCGAGCTGGACGCTCACGGCCCCGAGTTCGAGGGCAGGATCGGTGGAGACGACTTCGAGCGTGACCGTCTCCCCGAGGCGCAGGGGCCGGTCCGTGCTGGCCCGGAGGTAGAAACGGCTGAAGGCGACCGATGGGATCCTGGGCGACCTTGCGATCCAGTCCAATGCGATGCTGTAGGTGACGCCGGCGACCGCCTCGAAGCCGAGCTCGTTTTCGAAACCGCCAAGCGACCTCGACGTCACGCGGCCAAGGGTGGCGAGGGTGGCGTTGGTGTACACGGCGATCCGGGGTGCTGGGGTGTCTTCGAGGGGAACCGAGAACCGGATCAGGCCGCTGTCTTTCGCGGTGAATCGCGCCCACAGGGACCGGAACGCTGGCCGCCCATCGTGGGCGGGTTCGTCGGGTTCCGCCGATGCCTGCTCCCAGCTGCGCAGGTTCACGGAACTGGGGTTCAGGACCTGCGGGGTGTTTGTGGGGAATGCATCCGTGAAGACGAGGACTTGGGCGGCCAGCCGGCTGGAAAGGAGGAGCGCAAGAAGGAGGATCCAGGACGCGGGCTGTTTGGACCAACGGGTCATGAAGTGAATCTCATGATCGCCTCCGATGCTGACAAGTCGGATGTTCGCCGGGTCGGGGCACCGGGTGCCTCTTGAAACAGCCCCCGCATGGAACGGGGTGGCGACGAGGACATCGCCGCCCCGTTTGAGCTGGGTGCAGTGTCAGAGGTGCCTGTTGAAGGGTTTCGCCGGGTGGGGGCACCCGGCCTTCAGCGACGATGTTCGCCCCATCACGGCTGAACGAATCGGGGCGGGTAGACGGGCCGGCCGGAGACGCGGGCGAGGTGGGCGGCAAAGCGGCGGATGCCGTCGCGGGCCGGGGCATCCATCAGGTACTGGATGTAGCCGCCGAGGTAGGCGCGGCGGAAGGCGGGATCGTACTCGGGACGGGAGGCAATGATGTCGTCGAGCGCGGCGAGGCCCTGCGCCGCTGAATCGAGGAGGAGCCGGCGGAGCGCCGTGGGTGAGTCCTTGCGCAAAACCCAGGCGGCGTAGGTGAAGGGGAGTTGTTCCTGCGCCTGCCAGAGTTCGCCGAGGTCGAGCCATTGGTGGCCGGTCGTGCCGGGGAGTTCGCTGGTGCCGCCATGGGTGCGACGGAAGTCGATGGCCGGGTTCCCGATGAGCAGGACGTTGTCGAGCGATGGGGCGGAGGCGTAGTCGGCGAGGGGGACGAAACGCGGATGACAGCCGCAGCGGTCGAGCAGGATCCTGAGGAGGTTGACCGAGGTGCAGGAGGCGGGGTCGAGGTGGATCTCACGGATCGCGGACAGCGGTTGGCGATGGGCGAGCCCGACGCTGTAGACCGGGCCTCGGGAGAGGATGCCGACGCCGTCGAGGATCTCGTGCTCGGGATGGAACAGGGCCTCGGTGATGGACAGCAGGGCAGCGTCGAGTCGCCCGGCGTGCATCTCGACGGCGAGCTTCGAGGGCGGGAGCAGGACGAGGTCGTTGCCCAGCCCATGGGTGAGGGGCAGGGCGTTGAGGTAATGGACCGATCCGATGCGGAAGGGTTGGGGATTCACGGAAGGTTCAGAAGGGATCGGGATCGCCGGACTCGTAGTCGGGGTGATCGGAATCCGTGGAGGTGGGGCGTTTCTGCCGGGCCGGGGGCGTGGAGCCGCCGCGTCGGGAGGGAGCCGGTGTGTTCCACGCGGAGCGGAGGTTCCATTCCTCGAGGAGTGTGGACGGCAGTTCGCCGATGAAGCGGCTGGCCTGCTGGAGGCCTTCGGTGCCCTGCACGGCGCGGAGCAGAGGATAACAGAGGTACAGCTCCTGCTCGGCGCGGGTGACGGCGACGTAGAAGAGGCGCCGTTCCTCCTCCATGGCGTCGGGATGATCGAGGGAACGGTGCGTGGGAAAGAGTCCGTCGCAGAGCATGATCACGAACACCGCGTGGAACTCGAGGCCCTTGGCCTGATGCACGGATGAGAACCGGACGCGTTCGTCCTCGTTGGTGGTGGCACTGGCCTCGGCCTCGAGGTTGGACTGCAGGGCGAGCTGGCTGAGGAACTCAGCCGTCGAGGTGAACTGCTCGGCATAGGCGGCGAGTTGCGCGAGTTCGTCGAGTCGGTTGCGTGGGTTCTCGTAGTTGGATTCGATGTAGTCCTTGTACCCGCTGTCGACGATGTGGCGGATGCACCGGCCGGGCAGGTCGCGGAACTCGGGTTTGCACAGTTGGGCCACGGTGGCAGCGAAGGCCGCCCAGTGGGCGGTGGTCTTGGCGGGCACGCCCTTGGTGAGCGCACCGAGGACGGCGGGCAGGAAGTCCGACGCCCTCGGCCCGTGCAGGTCGGGAGCGGAAGGCGCGTCGCCGCCGTCGTTGTCGGAAGGAGG
>JAIXZE010000409.1 GCA_027489875.1 Verrucomicrobiales bacterium | reverse complement strand
CGCCCCGACGTCGCCGCCCCGACGTCGCCGCCCCGACGTCGCCGCCCCGACGTCGCCGCCCCGACGTCGCCTCCGCTCTGGACCCGTCGGAGGTTTGTCAGGCAACCGGTTGGGTGCGCATGCCGAGGCGCTGCATCTTGTTGTAGATGCTCTTCTCGGCGATGCCGAGGATGCGGGCGGCGGCGGCCTTGTTGCCGTCGCATTTCCGGAGGGTTTCGATGATGGCGAGCTTCTCGATGTCTTCGAGGGAGCTCTGGCCGAGTTCGACGCTGGAGGTCCCCGGTGTGGACGCAGGCATGCCGGGTGATTGCGCTGCGACAGCGCCCCCTGGGGTAAAGAGGGAGGACTTGAGGGTGGCCGGGAGGTCCTCGGGGTGAATGGTGTCGGAGGAGGCGAAGGCGGCGGCGCGTTCGAGGACGTTTTCGAGTTCGCGCACGTTGCCGGGCCACGGGTAGTCGCGCAGCATGCGGACGGCGTCGGGAGCAATCTTCAGTGGGGATTTTCCCTTGGCGAGGCGGACGAGGTATTGGGTGGCCAGGAACTCGACGTCGTCGGGACGTGCGCGCAACGGTGGTAGTTCGAGGGGGATGACGTTCAGCCGGAAATAGAGGTCCTGGCGGAACTCGCGGGCCTGGACGCGTTCCTCCAGATCGACATTGGTGGCGGCGATGACGCGGACGTCCGCCTTGACGGTCTTGCTGCCGCCGAGGCGGAGGAAGTTCCGGTCCTGAAGAAAGGTGAGGAGCTTGGGTTGGAGATTGAGAGGAAGGTCGCCGATTTCGTCGAGGAAGAGGGTGCCGCCCTCGGCCATCTCGATCCGGCCGATGCGGCGTTGGAGGGCACCGGTGAAGGCTCCTTTCTCGTGGCCGAACATTTCCGATTCGAGGAGTTCGGAGGGGAGCGAAGGGCAGGAGACGGCAACAAAGGGTTGGCTGGCGCGTGGGCTGGCGTGGTGGATGGTCCGTGCGAGAAGGCTCTTGCCGGTGCCGCTTTCGCCGGTGATGAGGATGGTGGAGTCGAGGGGTGCGAGCCGCTCGACCTTCCGGAGGAGATCGGCGACATGGGAACTGACACCGAGGAAGCCGGCGATCGGAGGGGTGGAAGTGAGCGATTGCCGGAGTTGGGAGACCTCACGGAGGGTGGAGCCGAGGGAGACAGCCTTGTGGACCTGGGCCATCAGGTCCTCGAGGCGGAAGGGCTTGGCGATATAGTCGAGGGCTCCCTGCTTCATGGCCTGGACCGCGTCCTGGATCTCACCTTCGCCGGAAATGATGATGATCTGGGTTCCACTGGAGAGCTTGCGGAGGTTTTCGGCGAGTTGAAGGCCGTTCGTGTCCGGAAGCTTGAGGTCGATCAGGGCGAGCGGGATGTCATCGGTGAAGACCTCGAGGGCATCGCGTCCGGTCCGGGCCTGGACCGGTTCATAGCCATTCCGGACCAGGGCGTGGGTAATGAGCTGGATGAGGGTGGGCTCATCGTCGACGACCAGGACGCGGGGGCGATCGGTTCTGCGCATGTAAGTGGGGGGCTCGGCGGAGTGAGGTTGCTCTGGCTGCGAGACCAGAAAACCGGCAAGGGCTGTATAAGGTACAGGGTTGGAAAAGTTGCAGGACCAAGATTGGTTATTTGGTTCGAGGGAGTGTCTGGAACCCTGTTGATGACGGCGTTTTGGGAGAAAGCCCCCGAAGGTTTGGCAGTACGGGAAGAACTACAGCGTTTCCGAGCATATCCGGTCTTTCCGCGTGCCAAGGCATCGAATGAATAACCGTGGCTGGGTAGGTGAGGAACTCATCCTCCTGTTGTTAGATAGAAAAAGGATAGATGCTGGTGGAGCTGGGGCATCGTAAAAGTGGCCATGTTTTGGCCTTCTTTTGGTTGCCGGAAGCCGGAAGGCGCATGAACCGCCTTTGGATGACGTCCGGGGGCCGCGATGCCTCCACGATGCTTGGCACGCCACTAGCTCATCGATTCCATCCTGTAATTCGGAGACTATATCCTGGATGAACACCTTGAATGCATCGGAGCCAGTGCCAGCGCCCGTCTTTGCCGGGACCATGAGTGCCCCGGGACGCCCTGGCGGGCCCGTGGAGGATCCGGTGCGTGGCTTCATCCATGATGTGCGGACCCCACTGGGGGCGGTGCGTGGGTTTGCCGAGGTGATCCTGGATGACCCGGACCTCGATGCAGCCACCCGCACGGAGTTTCTCCAGACCATCATCCGCGAGACGGATCGTGCCATCGAGTTGGTCCGGCAGTTGGGCGATCTCGGGCGGATACGGCGTGAAGCATTGCCCATGGCTCCGGTGGGAATCCTTCCGGCGGTGGTCGAGCCGGTGTTGCATGAGATGCAGGAACAGGCCCTGGGCGAGGGCGTTGTTCTCGTCGGTGAGATCTTTGCGTGTCCGGTGACCATCGTGTGCGCGCCCGAGTGGATCGGGACGCTGATCCGGGAAGTGGTGGCGATGTCGATCCGGTGGACGCCGGCGGGAGGCCGGGTGCGGGTGGGGGTTTCGATCCGGGGATCGATCCTGCGGATCGAGAGTGCGGATGACGGCGACGCCGTGACCGAAGGGCAGCGGCAGCGACTGCTGGAGCCGTATTTCCGGGAGCGGTTGGCTCCGCGTCAGGGCGGGAGTGCGGGACTGGGGTTGGTGCTGGCGTCCGAGATTGCGCGGGCGCATGGCGGCGTGGTGGGCGTGCACCATGGGGAGCAGCGCGGCGTTGTCCTGAGTGTGGAGTTGCCGCTGGGCGAAGCGGTGGACGGATCGCGATGAAGGACGGTCATGAACCCGCGAACCGAACATCTTCCCTGCGATCTTCCCATGGGCTCCTCGAAGGGCCTGTGCGCGGAGGGTTGCGTCCAGCGCAAGCGTCGGGCGCTGGTGGTGGATGATGATCCTTGTGCGCGGCTGTACGTGACCCGGGTTCTCGAAGGCCTGGGATTCCGGGTCGATACGGCGGAATGCGTGCGGTCCGCAACGCTGGCGATTGCGGGTCCCTGGTTCGATGTCGTGGTTTCGGATGGGCACTTGCCGGATGGGCTGGGACCGATGGTGCTGGACCGGGTGCGGAGCCGTGGCCGGGACGGGGATCCGGGTGTGACCCGGATGTTCGGGATGACGGCGTCAACGGATGGGGAGTTGCGGCGTGCCTTTCTGGATGCCGGTGCGGGCGTCGTGATGATCAAGCCGGTTCCATTGACGATGTTGCGGGCGGTGGTGGGGTAGGGGGCGGTGGAGTTTGAAGTTCGAAGATTCAAGATTGAAGGACTCTGCAGCGGGATTCATGGACTCGCGCCGGGTGAGGGCACCCGGCCTACAGATGGTGTTGCCAGCCCTGCGTCCAGAGCCTCCTGACGTCGACTGCTACGTGGGGAGGCTTGAAACTTGAATCTTCATAACCGGGGCTTCTCCATTGGGGGCATGCGAGTTGGGAAGGGGTCGGGACAATCCGGGTTCACGCTGATCGAGCTGCTGGTGGTGATTGCGATCATCGCGATCCTGGCGGGCATGCTGTTGCCGGCGTTGAGCAAGGCGAAGTCGAAGGCGCTGGGCATCGCCTGCCTGAACAACCACAAGCAGCTCACGCTTTGCTGGCAGTTGTACACCGACGATTACAACGGGGTCCTGCCGCCCAATGAAGCCAGTGGACTGGTGTCGGTGGGCAACAGCTGGATCCTGGGCGATGTCCGGGTGGACCTGAACACGCGAAACCTCGAGGCCGGTGTCCTCTGGAAGTACAACCAGTCGGCGGCGATCTACCGGTGTCCGTCGGATCG
>JAIXZE010000250.1 GCA_027489875.1 Verrucomicrobiales bacterium | reverse complement strand
GAAAGCCGGATGAGGGAAATCTTCATGTCCGGTTTGACGAGGGAGAGGGGAGACACGGTCATTGGTCCTCGGACCTCTCAATCCGTGCTCTCCTCTCTACTCTACCGGCTCCGCGTGAGGACTTTTTGTTCCGTTCTCTCCAGTGTTTCCCGTCGCGAGGGATCGGGTCCTTTGCCGAAAGGGGAAAAGGTTCACGCGGAGAACCGACCCTCTACGGAAAGGGTGTTTTGCAGCAATGAACGGGCGGTCTTGATTGCATGCGCCGGGTGAGGGCACCCGGCCTTCAGCCTCGACCCATTGAAGGCCGCGTGACCCCACGCGGCGCATCCCCAATCCTGCCGGGTGAGGGCACCCGGCCTACAGCTCCGTGGGGGGGACTCAACGAACGTGTCCTCAGTTCATTGGTAGCAAAGAAGGGTCCCAAAACCCGGTCGACCCGGAGAGTAAGCGGGTGAGTTAGTCAGGAGCCGCAAAGAGGCACAGAGCGGATCCCTTCTTCTCCAGGTCTTGGCGTCTTTGCGTCTTGAGCGAAGCGGGCGTGAGCATTCCATCCGTCATCTCCTCTTGGAGTGGGCGCTGCATTGGAGGTGCTGCGCCAGTGGGTGAAGCGGGTCTGAACGGTGCGATCCATGGCGGAGTTCGAAGCGCAACTGTGACCCTGGAATTGCCATCAGTGGACGTCAGGTTGGCGGCGTGTGGAGGGGGAGGCGGAGGCGGGCGCAGCAGCCGGGGGCGTCGGTGCGGTTTTCGAGGGCGAGCGAGCCACCGTGGGCTTCGGCGATCTGGCGGCAGAGGGTGAGGCCGATGCCGGAGCCGGACGGCTTGGTGGTGAAGAAGGGGACGAAGAGGTTGGTGGGATTGGCGATGCCGGGGCCGCGATCCAGCAGGAGGATCTCGGCGTCGGTGTCGGTCTGCTTCCAGGAGAGCTGGATGGCGGGGGTGTCTGGGGAAGGGGGCGGCGAGGATTCCAGGACGGCGTCTGCGGCGTTGCGTTGAAGGTTGATCAGGAGCTGTTCGAGTTGGTCGGGGTCGGCATGGACCGTGAGGGCCGGACCGGATTCGAGGTGGACCGGGACGCGTGTCTCGACGGCGGCGATCCGTTCGAGGAGTGGGGTGAGAAGGACGGGTTGGAGGCGCGGTGCGGGAAGTCGCGCGAGGCGCGCGTACCCGTCCATGAACCGGGCGAGGGTATCGGCGCGAGCCGCGATGATGCCGAGGGCGCGGAGGGAATCCTCCTGCCAGTCGTCGGGGGGTGGGTTTCGGGCGAGGAGGTTTCCGAGGCTGGAGGCGAGGCTCTTGATGGGGGCGAGGGAATTGTTGAGTTCGTGGCCGATGACGCGCACGAGGCGTTGCCAGGCGAGTCGTTCCTCCTCGCGGAGGGCGCGGCTGAGGTCGGTGAGGACCACGAGGGAGTGCGGACGTCCGCCCTGTCGGAAGGACGAGCGGCGGACGCCGAAGCGGCCCATCGCACCGGGAAAGGTCATGGTCAGGGTGCGGGCGTCGTCGCCATCGAGGCACGGGGCGAGGCCGAGATCGGTGGCTGAGCGGTCGAGGAGCTGTTCGGCGGGGCGGCGGAGGAGGGTTTCCCCGGCGCGGTTGGCGAGTCGGAGCCGTTGGCGGTCGTCGAAGGCGAAGACGGCGACGTCGAGTTCGGCCATGACGGTGCGGAGCAGGGCGCTGGCGTCCATGGCTCCAAGGCGTTGTTCGTGGAGGGTTTCGCCCAGGGCGTTGACCTCGATCAGGACCTCGCCGAGGGCGTCATCGCGTCGGGCATCCCGTCCGCGGATGGAGAAATCCCCCTCACGGATCCCGTTGAGGATGTTGGCGAGGGTGTTGAGTGGGAGGAGGACGCGTCGGAGGAGGGTGGCTCCGATGAGGGTGGCGGAGGCGAGGAGCACGATGGAGACGGTCCACCGGGTCGTGGCTTGGTGGGGGCCGGTCCAGAGCAGGTAAAGTGCGGTGGCGGTGCCGGGAAGGGCGGTCAGGAAAGCAAGAAGCCCCAGGCGCTGTTCGAACCTGAGGCGTCTTCGCATGGAATTCCGAAGAATGGGCAGCAGGCCCGATCAGGCGGGCGACGTGGTCGGCTCAGGAAGGGCAGGTCCGAACCCAAGGAGCGACTTCAACCAGTGGATGGCGGCGCGCAGGCCCACTGGGCGGACCTCGCGCAGGTTGAGCGCGGCGGCGAGGGCATCCTCATGGGTGTTGTAGCGCGGCGGGAAGTCGAGGATGTCCTCGGAAGACTCGCCTTCGGTGATGAGCAGTTCCGGATGCAGGACACCGCGACCGACCGCATGGGAACCCTGCGGCAGGGTGATCGTCCGCGGCGGAAGGACCATCCAGCGGCGGTAGGTGAAGGTCAGGTTGCCGGCTTCGTCGCGTCGGACGGTCCCGTAGGTGCGCCGGGGAACGCCGGTGATCTTGCGGGCGAGGAAGGCGACGTTGGGATTGGAACCGACGCGCGTGCGGGTGCGGGCGAACGTGAGGAGGTCCCAGGCGAACACGTGACCGAAGATCGCGAGGCGGAGGGCCCAGCCGGCGAGGGGCACGCAGCAGAGGATGATCAGGGCGGCCCACAGGGCACCGAGCTTCGGGCTGAGGAAGGAGGTGCCGGCGACGGTGGAAAGCAGGAACAGACGGAAGGCCTTGAGGGCGGCGTCCACGCTGGCGAAGGGGCTGATGAGGATCAGGATATTGATGGTGTGGGAGACGATGAAGACGATCCCGTAGACCAGCAGCGCAAAGGGAACCATGAGTGCGCCCCAGAACCGGGAGAGATCCAGGGCGGCGAATCCGGCGGATTCGAGGCCTGCCTGCGTTTCCGGGGCGAAGGTCCGGAACATGTCGAGGGCCATGGGCACGATGGCCCCGGTGGCGACCAGACCGGACAACTTGTTCTCGAACACTTCGAGGATGTCGAAGGGCTTCTTGAGGGCGGTGGGAACGGCGGGCCCGAGGGCATCCTTGAGGAAGCAGAGTCCGACGATCAGCAAGGCGGGCCCCCAGAACCAGGGTTGCGCGTACCAGGAAAGCCTTGCCCGCTGGGGTGCCGGGGTCTGGAAGTAACGGTAGGCCCCGACCGTTCCCACGCCCATCAACGGCGAGATGGCAATGCCGGTGACCTGCGAGAGCGTTTCCGCCGCGGCGATGCCGGGCGGCTTGATATCCGCAGCCTCGACCGTGGGAGGATTGTAGAGACCGAGGACGAGGAGGGAGAGGATCAACCAGGAAAGGACCCGCTTCATGGCGCGCAGACTGGTGGGTCGGCGCACCGCTGGAAAGGGGGAATTCGGTGGGGGAATTCCAAGGGGGGGTTGAAGTTCCCAGATGCCAGTCGCCAGTGCCCAGAAAGAGTCCCTATGCCGGGGGCGTTGGAGCGGATAACCCCGGGTGGTGCGCACCCCGGCAGGGAGGCGAAGATTTGGGAGTCTGCAACCCCTGCCGGGGTAGGTGACTCCTTGAGTCACCGGGACCCGGGGTCGCTTCGCACCCCGGGCTACCCGCTTCAACGCCTCCGGCGTATCCCGGAGGCACGATCACGGACTTCAGCCTGCCGATTTCTGGCAACTGGCAACTTGAAGGCACCTCCGGGGTGGCCGGAGGCACCGTGTGCGGGGCCTGGTTCCGTTGCCCGTGTGGGCGTCAGGGATCAGGGCTTGCGGAGGCGGTACAGACGGAAGCTGTCCGCGGCCGTGGTGGTCGCGGTGTTGACACCGTCGATCACCGACATCGGGAGACCGGCAGCGACCCAAGGGCCGGTAGGAGCGGGGGCGGATTCGAGCACGAAGCCGGTGGCGCTGGCGGGCCACTGCAGGGTGACGTTGTTTCCGGAACGGGCGACGGTGATCGTCGGGGCTTCCGCCGGAGCCAGGTGCGACGATGTGACCTGGAGCGAGGCGACGTAGGCGATGCCTGGGCCGGCACTGTAGGCGACGATGAACGACTGGGCGGCTGGGGAGTAGGTGACGCCGAAGAAGTTCACGCTGTTGCTCACCCCGCCCGGGGCGTCCGCGAGAAGCCAGGGGGCAGGCAATTGGCCGGGGAGCGGCTTGCCATCCGGTCCGAGGACCCAGAAGGCCATCGCGTTGGGAAGGCCGATGTCGCTGGCGTTGGCGTTCATCGCGAGGAGGAACGTGCCGGAGACGGGATCGACTTCGAATTGCGGGTGCTGATGGCGGAAGGGTGTGCCGGGAGCGCCTGCGAGGTACGGCACCTCGGGCTGCGCCTCGGTGAACACGAAGTTCGGTGCGGTGCCCAGGTTGTAGTACGAGATGTCACCGGCGGAGGTGTTGTTGCCGGCGTCGTAGGCGGTGATGAGTTGCCCGTTGAAGGGGTTCTCAATGGAGGCCGGATGCCCTTCGGGACCTGCGGGCAGGCCGTTGCCCAGGGGTTGCTCGGTGCGCACCACCAACGTGCCGTTGGGACCGGGCACGGGGTCGATGATCGAGCCCACGATGCGGTTCGACAACGTTCCGGTGGAGCCGTTGGAGTTGTCGGTGTTCGAGACGTAGAAGAATTTGTCGCGTCCCGGGAGGTACACGGCGTCCGGATCATCTTCATCCCCCACGGTCTGGAGTGGGTCGACGCGGGTGGCGGGTGGCGTGAGGAGCGTACCGGTGCCGCTGTAGAGGGCGGCGATGGTCGACTCACCTTCCCCGGCGGCCGCGCGTTCGGCGAGCAGGAGGATGTTGCCGTTGACGCTGCTGGCGCTGATCGCGACGTCGTCGTAGTTCTCCGTGGTGGTCGCGTCGTGGGTAAACACCTTGGCAATGCGGGTGGCATTGGCCGAAGGATTCACGATGGAGACCATGGGGACGTGCTTGCCCTCGGCGTTGTAGCTCCGTGCGCTGGAAATCGCGACGTACTGGCGGGTCACCGGATTATAGACGAGATCCGCCTTGGTCAGGGCTCCGACGTTCGAAGCGAGCACCACGAACTTCTCGCCGATTGGAGCCAGCGTCCGTGCATTGTGGAATTGCCCGACGAGAGCCGCGTTGGCGGGTTGTCCCGTGAGGGGATCGGTGTAACCGCCGACGTTGCCGGTGTCGATCGAGACCACGAGGAACTCGGGATCGTGGATGGAGGCGGCGACGGCGGTTTCGCGCAGCACGGTTTCCTCGGTGTTCAAGGCGACTGGACCGAGGCTGCGCATGCGGGGGCCGGCCGGCAGTGCCAGGGGTTGGCTGAAGTCAACCCAGGTCACGTAGAAGGAGGCGTCGACGAGTTCCGCTTCGGTGTCGGAGACGGTGCGGCGGCTCTGGATGGTGAACTTGCCGTTGGCGAACTGGTAGGAGAGGAACGCGCGGGAGGCGAGGGGTTCGGTGGTGCCTTGTTCGCGGTCGGCGACCTGGAGCATCAGCATGCCATTCGAGCCGGTCCTTCCGGGAATGGTCAGTTCATAGGTGCCCGTGGCCGTGCGGGTGACCGTGAAGTCGCCGGCGGCCTTCCGCTTGGCTCCGGTGGAACCAACGATGTGCCCACCGACAAGGCGCTGGGCGTTGAAGGGGACGTAGACGAACTGGAACTCGGACTGGCCCGCGGATGCCAGGGTTTCGGCCGTGGTTTCGGAGTCTTCACGGATCGTGACACGCCAGGCGGAGCCGTTGTCGAGGGGATCGACGCCGACGATGTTCACGTCGCTGCCGCCATCGGAGGAGATGGCGAAGAGCATGCCGTCTTCGAGGGTGTTGACGCCGGGGAGTCGGACTTCGGCAAGGCCGCCATAAACGCCGCTGTCGGCGGGGAACATGGGCCAGCGGACGATGCCAGCGGAGAGTCCCGCGGCATGGTTGAGGGGGTTGGTCCAGGCCGCCTGTCCTTCCGGTCCGGGGCCGGCGACATCGCCGCCGAGCCAGCCTTGGTCATAGGGAAACCAGGCGGCACCGAAGTCGAAGTTGGCCTCGGGGCTGGAGCTGTGGGTGCCGGCGCGCCCCGTGTTGATGTCGAGGTCGCCGTTGGCGAAAGCCCCGTCGATCATGCTGTATCCGGGGCCGGAGGAAGCAAAGGACAGGGCGACCGTTCCGTAGAATCCACCTTCTCCGTCATTCCAGTCGATCGGTCCGTTCTGGCGGGCGGAAACCATGACCACGCCCAGCGCGCGGGAGGGACGCCACGCCTGGCTGGCCTTGATGGCGGGGGAGCCATCGCCGAATTCGCGGAAACCCTGACCCAGGATGGACAGGGCACCGACGGCATCCCCCGGAGCCAGGCGGAGCGCAATGTCACCGCGGTTGAACCGATTCGCGGACCAGGGAATGGGGCCTTGTCCATCGAACCCGGTGACATCGACCGAGCTGTTGAACGTGGTGGAGCCGCGTGAATTGACGTTCACGGCGGTCACGGAGGTGTTCGGGAACGCGCCCGGGGCCGCGCCGCCTTCGGGAACGACAGGGGGCGGCCCGGCAGGCGCGGCGAGGATTGCGGATGCGGTGAGGGTGATGGCCGCCTGCATCTGGAGGGCGGCGCGGAGTCTTGAAGGAGGATTCTTCATGGAAGGATACGGAAGTTCAGGGTGAACCTGCGGAGCCTCCGTGGAGGTCGGTGGGCAGCCGCGTTACAGATATCCAACAAGATGAGGTGGGGGAGAGTTCCCAGAGCCCAGTTGCCAGTCTCCAGAACCCTTGACGGGGTGCTTGGGCTGAAGGGGAATGCGGGAACGATGAGGCAGGACTACATCCTTCGGACACTGGAGCGGCTGATCCAGGCGATTGCGCAGGTGATCCTGCAACGGGAGCTGGGGCGTCCGGAGGCGGCACTGCATCAGGTGTTGCTGACGTTGCATCATCAGCTGGGCTTGGACATCAGCCAGCTGACGGGCATGGGACCGGACGAGATCCACCGGCGGCTGACACACGGGGAGACGGTGCTGGTGGCGCGGGACAAGTGCCTTGCCTTTGCCGCCCTGAACCGCCAGGTGGGCCTGATCTATCTGGATCGTGGCGCTACGGAGATGGCGCAGACCGCGTTTCATCTGGCTCTCGTGTTCACTTTGCGCGGCCGGTTGGAGTATCCGGCGGAGGATCGGCCGGAGTTCACGCCATCCTTTGAGGAACTGGTGGGGCGTTTGACCGGTTTCGATCTTCCACCGGACACACAGCGGTTGGTGGAGATGGCGCGGGCGGGCTGACCGGATCTTGTTCCGTGACAGTCCCCAGAGGGCAAGGAGTGGCCATGGTTGGGCAACCGAGGCCATGCAGCACGGGGGGCAAGCAGGGACGTTGTGCGCGACCGGCAACGGTCCTGAATGGAAGCCACCGCGGAGATCACAACAGCATCGGGATTCATCGAACGGAAGGAAGCCATCGCGTGCTTCCACTGCGGGACGGCCTGCGTCCCCGGTCGACACCTCAAGGCCGGGCGGGAGTTCTGCTGCGCCGGGTGCCAGACGGTGTTCGAGCTCCTCAGCGACGCAGGGCTCGATCGATACTACGAGATCGGCGATGGCGTCCGGGCCCGGATTGATGCGGGAACGGGGACGGAGAACTTCCGGTTCCTGGACAATCCCGAGGTGCGCGCTCGGTTCGTGGACTTTGATGACGGACAGACGACGCGGGTGACCTTCCGTCTGCCGAACATCCACTGCCTCGCCTGTGTGTGGCTGCTCGAAAACCTGTTCCGCCTGATGCCGGGCGTGGGCAAGTCGACGGTCCACTTTCCGCGGAAGCAGGCGGTGATCACCTTCGATCCGAACACGGTGCGGCTTTCCGACGTGGCGGCGTTGCTGGATTCGCTGGGATATCCGCCGGAGCTGAAGCTCTCGGACCTGGAGAAGCCACCGGTTAGTCCGATCACGCGACGGATGTGGTTGCAGACGGGTGTGGCCGGGTTCGCGTTCGGCAACACGATGCTGTTCAGCATCTCGATCTATCTCGGATTGGATTCCTTCAGCGGGCCGGCGTTCCTGCAATTGTTCGGGATCCTCAGCCTGATCCTTTCGATCCCGGTGATGACGATCAGCGCGCGGGAGTACTGGGTGGCCTCTTGGCGGGCGTTGAAGCATCGCCAGATCCCGATCGAGGTGCCGATTGCCTTTGGCATCGTGGCGATCTGGGGACAGAGCGCGTGGGAGGTCCTGAGCGGCAGGGGCGAGGGCTATTTTGATTCGCTCGCGGGGTTGCTGTTCTTCCTGAACATCGGGCGGATCTTTCAGCAGAAGACGTTCGATCGTCTGGCGTTCGACCGGGATTACCGGTCGTTTTTCCCGCTTTCGGTGATGCGCCGACAGGGCGATCGCGAGGAGCGCGTGGCGCTGGCGCAGGTGGCAGTGGGAGATCGGTTGACGATCCGGCATGGCGAACTGGTTCCCGCGGATGCCCGGTTGGTTTCCGGGGCCGGTGTGATCGACTACAGCTTCGTCACGGGCGAAGCGGAACCGGTCGCGCGGGAACTCGGTGAGATCCTTCACGCGGGCGGCCGCCAACTGGGCGGGGCGATCGAAATCGAAACCGTGAAGGCGGTGAACCAGGGTTACCTGACCGACCTTTGGAACCAGGACGCCTTCCGGAAGATCAAGGACGACACCTTCGGGACGCTGACCAACGTCTACAGCCGGCGGTTCACATGGATCATCCTCGGCGTGGCGGTGGTGTCGGCGCTGGGGTGGATGCCCTTTGATCCATCGCGCGGACTCAAGGCATTCGTCTCGGTGCTGATCGTGGCCTGTCCGTGCGCGTTGGCACTGGCGGCACCGTTCACGTTGGGTTCGGCGCAACGGGTCCTCGCGCGACGCCGGATCTTCCTGCGCAACCCCGAGGTCATTGAAACGCTTGCGAAGATCGACGCGGTCGTCTTCGACAAGACCGGGACGCTGACGTCAACCGGGACCGGCGACGTGCATTGGATGGGATTGCTCGGCACGGAATTGGACGATGAAGAGGCGGCGGCGGTCCGTGCTGTGGCGGTCCAGTCCTCCCATCCGCTGGCCCGCCGGGTGGCGGATGCACTGGGGATGCGTTCCCTCGCACGGGTTGAGGTGACGGGATTCCGTGAGGTCACGGGGTGTGGCGTTGAAGGTGTGTGCAGCGGGGTCCGGGTGCGGATGGGCTCGGCGGCGTGGTTGCGGCAGGAGGGCGTGGATGTGCCCGAGGTCACGATCCGTGGAAGCCGGGTGGCGGTGGCGCGTGGGGCCCTTTTCCGGGGTGATTTTGCGGTGGGCGCGGAGGTTCGACCCGAGGCCGACCGGATGCTCCGGGAGATGGGCGGGCGTTATGAGCTGGCGTTGCTGAGCGGCGACAACGAACGGGAGCGCGAACGTTTCACCGAGTTGTTTGGGTCCGGAGCGCGCCTCCACTTCAACCAAAGTCCCCTGCACAAGCTGGGGTTCATCCGCGACCTGCAGGCGTCGGGACGCCGGGTGCTGATGGCTGGGGATGGCTTGAACGACGCGGGCGCGTTGCGTCAGGCGGATGTCGGCGTGGCGGTGGCGGAGGACGTGGCGTCCTTCTCGCCGGCGAGCGACGTGATCCTGCAGGCAGGTGAGGTGCCCCGCCTGGGTGCGGTTCTGGATTTCTCGGGTCGGGTGGTGCGCGTGGTGCGCATCAGTTTCCTGGTATCAACGGCCTACAACCTGGTGGGGCTGGCGATTGCGGCGAGCGGTCGGCTGTCGCCGATCGTGTGTGCGGTGCTGATGCCGCTGAGTTCGGTCTCGGTGGTGTTGGTGGCGTGCGGACTGACCGAGTGGGTGGCACGCCGCGCCGGAGTGACCGGGGAGAAGACCAACCCAACTGCGGTTGAGAGCGTGCCAACGGAGGACAAGTCGCGATGAGCGTCATTCTTATACTGATCCCGCTGAGTCTGGTGGTCGCCGCCCTGTTTCTGGGCGCGTTCATCTGGGCCGTGCGGGGAGGCCAATACGAGGACACCTGCACCCCGTCGATGCGGGTCTTGGCCGACGACGGAACGGTGGATGTGAAGGCCGCAAAGGCCGTGGATTTTGAAAACAACAACGGGAGAAGCCGATGAAGATAGAAACATTCAGATACGATAACCGGATCGTCCGGGCCTTCGCGATAGCGACGGTGATCTGGGGTTTGGTAGGGATGACAGCCGGCCTGTTGGCGGCAGTTCAGCTCTTCTGGCCCGAGGCCAACCTCGCATTGCAGTACACGACCTTTGGCCGCCTGCGGCCGTTGCACACCAACGCCGTGATCTTTGCGTTCGTGGGCAATGGGATGTTCATGGGCATCTATTATTGCCTCCAGCGGCTGTGCAAGGCGCGCATGTTCAGTGACGCGCTGAGCTGGATCAATTTCTGGGGCTGGAACGCCATCATCGTGGCGGCGGCGATCACCCTTCCGCTGGGCCTGACGACGAGCAAGGAATACGCCGAGCTGGAATGGCCGATCGACATCGCCATCGCGCTGGTGTGGGTCGTGTTCTCGATCAACCTGTTTGGGACGATCGCGAAGCGGCGTGAAAAGCACCTGTACGTGGCGATCTGGTTCTTCATCGCGACGTCGATCACGGTGGCGGTGCTGCACATCACCAACTCGCTGGCGATTCCGGCGGGACTGTTCAAAAGCTACTCGATGTACGCCGGCGTGCAGGACGCGCTGGTGCAGTGGTGGTACGGGCACAACGCCGTCGCGTTCTTCCTCACCACGCCCTACCTGGGCCTGATGTATTACTTCCTGCCGAAGGCAGCAAATCGGCCGGTGTTTTCGTACAGGCTATCGATCATCCATTTCTGGGCGCTGATCTTCCTCTATATCTGGGCGGGCCCGCACCATCTGCTGTACAGCGCGCTGCCGGACTGGGCGCAGTCGCTGGGCATGGTGTTCTCGGTGATGCTGGTGGCTCCATCGTGGGGCGGCATGCTGAACGGCCTGCTTACGCTGCGTGGTGCCTGGGACAAGGTCCGCGAGGAACCCATGCTCAAGTTCATGGTCGTGGGCGTGACCGCTTACGGCATGTCGACGCTGGAAGGGCCGATGCTCTCCATCAAGAGTGTGAACTCGCTGTCGCATTACACCGACTGGACGATCGCCCATGTGCACACGGGCGCACTGGGATGGAACGGATTCCTGACGTTCTCGATGCTCTACTGGCTGTTCCCGAAGATGTACGAGACCAAGCTCTGGTCCATCAAGCTGGCCAACTACCACTTCTGGATCGGCATCCTCGGCATGATGTTCTACGCGGTGCCGATGTACTGGGCCGGCATCACGCAGGGTCTGATGTGGAAGCAATTCACCGCCGACGGCTTCCTCCAATACCCGAACTTCCTGGAGACCGTGCTCCAACTGGTGCCGATGTATCGCATGCGCGCCATTGGCGGGCTGCTGTTCATCGTTGGTACGGTGTTGATGGCGTACAACCTCTACAAGACGGCGAAGAGCGGCCAGTTCGTGCCCGATGTCGAGGCCCAGGCTGCTGCCCTCACCCCGGAGGTCGATGCCGCGCATCCCGCGGGCACCGGCCACCGATGGCTGGAGTCCAAGCCCCTCATCCTGACGGTGGGCGCCACGGTCGCGATCCTGATCGGCGGCCTCGTGGAGATCATCCCGCTCTATCTGGTGAAGTCCAACGTGCCGACGATTTCCACGGTCAAACCCTATACGCCGCTCGAGGTGGTGGGTCGTGACCTCTATATCCGCGAAGGCTGCGTCGGTTGCCATTCGCAGATGATCCGTCCGTTTCGTTCGGAGACCGAGCGTTACGGGGAGTACTCCAAGGCGGGCGAGTTCGTGTACGATCATCCGTTCCTCTGGGGTTCGAAGCGCACCGGACCAGACCTGCACCGCGAGGGCGGCAAATACCCCGATGCGTGGCATTACAATCACATGGAGGATCCGCGGACGACCTCCCCGGGTTCCATCATGCCGCGTTACCCGTGGTTGCTGACCCAGAAGCTCGATCTCAATTCATTGCCGGCGCGGATCGGTGCCCTGCGGAAGGTCGGGGTTCCGTATCCTGAGGGCTTCGAGGCCACGGCCATCAAGGATGCCGAGGCCCAGGCGGCCAAGATCGTCACCAACCTGAAGACAGGTGCTGTGGCGGATGCGAAGCCGGATCGTGAGATCATCGCGTTGATCGCCTACCTGCAACGGTTGGGAACCGACATCAAGCTGGCCCCGGCTGCGGGAACACCCGCGGTGGCCGCTGCCCAACCCTGAACCTCGAACCCTCAAACAAGGAAACAGATGATCAGGGACGCATTGTTGGAGATCGGAGGCGTCGGCATGTACGGCGTCATCTCGGTACTCCTGTTCTTCACCGTATTCGGTGTGGCCATGTGGTGGGCCTTCCGCCTCCGCCGGCCGTTCCTCCAGAGCATGGGCGCCTTGCCGCTCGCCGAGGACAGCACACCCAGCAACTCAACCGTAAAGACCCCGGAGGCCCGCCATGAATGATTCACAGGAACCAAAGGACCCGCTGTTGCTCGACCATGAGGCAGACGGAATCAAGGAGCTCGACAACAACCTGCCGCGTTGGTGGGTGTGGATGTTCGTCTTCTGCTGCATCCACGCGTTCGGCTACATGCTGTATTACCACGTGTTCAACGCAGGGAAGCTCCAGGCCGCTGAGTACGCCGAGGAGGCGGCCATCGGCGAGAAGCTCAAGCACGAGGCGCAGGCGAAGTTCGAGGCCAGCCTTGGCAGCATGGAACCGTCCAAGGACACCGTGGTCCTCGCGCGCGGCAAGGTGACCTACGACACCTATTGCTCTCCGTGCCATCGCCCGGATGGCGGCGGGTTGGTCGGACCCAATCTGTGCGATGACTATTGGATCCACGGTCCGAAGTTCGCGGACAACCTCAAGATCATCGTCCATGGGTTTCCCGTGAAGGGCATGCTTGCCTGGAAGGACATGCTGAAGCCGGAGGAGATCTACGCCGTGGCTTCGCACATCCATACGCTGCGTGGGACCAAGCCGCCCAATCCGAAGCTGCCCGAGAATGAACAGCAGCCGGAGAAGCCCAGCGAGTTCGAATAGGGCTCCCGCGGTGTGGGGGCAGGGTTCACCGCCTTGTGCCGTGATTGGGAGATGCCAGTTCCCAGTAGCCAGTGCTCAGCGCTGGTTGCTGGGAACTCTTCGTTGGGACCCCGGGCATCCGGGAATTGGGGGAACACGGGGGATTGCCTGTTGCGGAGGCTTCGTTCCATCGCCCCGTGACCTCGTCCTATTGGCCACGGTCTGGCCGCTGGGAACTCCTTCCCGCGCCGGGTGGGGGCACCCGGCCTTCAATCGGTGTCTGGGAACTGGGAACTGGCGACTGGGGATTCCGTTTCGCGCCGGGTGGGGGCACCCGGCTGTCTGGGAACTGGGAACTGGCGACTGGGAACTTCTTTTCGTCCCGCTTGGGGGCACGCGGCCTCCAACGGGTCAGGCCAAGAAACGGTGTGGGTTTGGAGTTGGACGTGTATCGGGATCCGGTGAAGCGGCGAGGATGTTGCCATGAACGGTGCAAGCAACGGGGATGCGGAGGCCCAGGGGGCCGAGGGCCATTCGGCGGCCCAGGAAATCAAGTGGGAGGACTTCCGGGATCATCTGGCGACGGCAGAGAAGGATGGGAGTCGGCGATGGTTGTACCCCAAGAAGCCGTCGGGCCGGATCACGCAATACCGCACGTGGTTTGCGTGGTTGTTGCTGGCGGTGATGTTCGCGGGGCCGTTCATCCGGATCCAGGGCAACCCGCTGCTGATGATCAACATCCTCCAGCGCAAGTTCTCGATCCTGGGTCAGATCTTCTGGCCGGAGGACACGGTGATCTTCGCGGTCTCCATGCTCGTGTTCTTCACCTGCATCATCATTTTCACGACGGCCTTCGGACGGTTGTGGTGCGGTTGGGCGTGTCCCCAAACGGTCATGATGGAGATGGTTTTCCGGAAGCTGGAATACCTCATCGAGGGCGATGGTCCTGTGGCCAAGGCCCGGGACGCGGGGCCGTGGAATGGGGACAAGATTGTCCGCAAACTGGTCAAGCATGCGGTGTTCTTCGGGCTTTCGTTCGTCGTGGGGAACACCCTCCTGAGCTATATCATCGGCAGTGACGAGCTGTTGCACATCATCCGGGATGATCCTCGCGGGCATGTGACCGGGCTCACGTTCATGATCCTGTTCTCGTTGCTGTTCTACGGGATCTTTGCCCGCTTCCGGGAGCAGGCCTGCACGTTCATCTGCCCGTACGGCCGCTTCCAGTCCGCGCTGCTCGATGAGAACACGATCGTGGTGGCCTACGACAACAAGCGGGGTGAAGGGCGCGCTGCCCTGAAGAAGGGGCAGGACGTCGCCGCGCGGAAGGCCGAGGGTCTAGGCGACTGCATCAATTGCCGCCAATGCGTCGCGGTGTGTCCCACGGGCATCGACATCCGCAACGGGGTTCAGATGGAGTGCGTGAACTGTACCGCATGCATCGATGCGTGCGACTCGATCATGGACAAGATCGGCCGTCCGCGTGGACTGGTGCGTTATGCGTCGTTGAATGGCATCCAGAAGCAGGAGCCGTTGCGGGTGACGCCGCGCATGATCGGGTACTCGGTGCTGCTCGCTGCGCTCGGCTGTCTGTTGGCGTTCCTCGTGTTCACACGGAGTGACGTGGAGACGATGTTGCTGCGTGCGCCCGGCGGATTGTTCCAGCAGCAGGCCGGTGGCCGGTTGAGCAACCTCTACACGGTGAAGGTCGTCAACAAGACTTCACACGACATCCCCGTTGAGTTCCGTTTGCAGAACGTGGAGGGCAAGATCCAGGTCATGGGTGGCGAACGCTGGGTCGTTCCCAAGGAGAAGCTCGGGGAACGTTCGATCCTCGTGGAGATGGATCCCAAGCACCTCGCGGGTCGCCGGACGCCATTGGAGATCGGTGTCTACTCGAACGGACGCCTGCTCGAAACCGTGAAGTCCATCTTTGTCGGTCCCGGTGCGGCGAACTGAAAACCATAAACCTCAATCATCATGTCGACTCGTGTTGTTCCCGTTCCTTCCGTCACAGGCCTTCCGTTGTCGGGTGTCCCGAAGCCCCGATGGGAGCCATGGCCTGTAGGCATCGCGGCCTTCCTCTTCGTGTTCGTCTCCTGCATTGCGGCGTTCATCACCTTCGCGGTGCGGCAGCAGATGGACCTGGTCCGACCGGACTATTACGAGGAGGAGATCCGGTATCAGGTGCAGTTTGACCGTTTGGAGCGGACGCGGTCGTTGGGCGCGGCGGCGCGCATCGCTGCGGATTCGGTACGTGGCACGCTCGAAGTCGGGATTCCGTCGGCCCATGCGTTGGCACTGACCGCGGGAACCATCCAGTTCTATCGGCCTTCGGATGCGGGCCAGGATCGCGTGATCCCGCTTAAACCGTCGGCGGAGGGCGTCCAGAAAGCGGACATAGGCGCTTTGGGGCCGGGGCTGTGGCGGGTCCGTGTTCGGTGGACAACGGGTGGGAAGGAATACGCCATGGATGACACCTTTGTGCGGCCGGCGAATCGCTGAACGGAATCCACGTCATGGTCTGGACTGCATTCATTCTCGGTCTTGCGGGAAGCATGCACTGTGCTGGCATGTGTGGGCCGTTGGCCCTCGCGTTGCCCCATCCGGGACGCGGCATGACGGGCTTTGTGGTTGGCCGCGCGCTCTACCAGTTGGGCCGGATCACGACCTACATGTTGTTGGGCGCGTTGTTCGGATTGCTGGGCCGATCGCTGGCGCTGGCTGGGATCCAGCGGTGGGTGTCAATCGGTGCCGGCGTGTTGATCCTGTCCGGACTCGGGATCTCGGTCTTGGCGGGAGCCGCGGCCCCGTTGAACCGATGGGTCCAGCGCGTGAAGGGATGGCTCGGGTGGTGGTTGAAGCGGGGCACGATGGGGTCGCTGGTCGGTCTGGGCATGGTGAATGGTCTGTTGCCCTGCGGACTGGTGTACGCGGCGTGCCTTGGAGCGGCGGCCACCAGTTCTGTGACCGTCGGTGTTTCCTATATGGCCCTCTTTGGTCTGGGAACAGTTCCCATGATGCTGGGGCTGAGCCTGGGCGGACGGGTTCTGCCGTTGGGGCTGCGGTTGCGCCTGCAACGGCTGATTCCGGTGTCGCTCGGGGTGGTTGGGGTCCTGTTGGTGTTGCGCGGCCTTTCCCTCGGCATTCCCTACCTCAGTCCCGATCTGGCCGCAGGGGTCTGTTGCGATCACCCCTGACAACCTTCAGGACGCGGCCGGTGGCGTGTAGCCGGCGGCGAGGGTCGCGATGCGTTGGCCGTAACGCTCGGCCGTCAGAAGGTCGCCGGAATCCACGCTCGGGGCGGCGCCGGGTACGAAGGGTGTGGCTCCCGCCGCGCCGTGGTAGAAGCCCAGGCGGTTGAAGCCGTCGGTCTGGCCGAAGTACATGGAGGGAATGCCCCCAAGCCCAACCCAGAGCATCCCGTGCTGGAAGGCCAGATCGGCGAGGTACTGGAGCGTGGAGAGCTTGTCGCCGGAAGGGGATCCGCTGTGGGTGAAGCCGCCCGCGAGCTTGTTCCGCCAGCCCTGCTGGAACCATACCATGCCGCTGGCGTCGGCGAACGCCTTGAACTGGGCCGCGGGTCCGCCCATGTAGGTCGGGGTGCCGAAGATGACGGCGTCAGACGCGGCGATCTTCTGGAGGACGCTTTCGTTCTTCCAGCGGCCTTCGGTGATGTCGGAGCCGACGAGTTGCAGAAGTTCCGCCTCGGTGCCGGCGACGGACGCAGCCCCGCGTTGGACGGCTTCGGCCATGAGTCGGGTATGGCCGGATCCGGAGAAGAACACGATCGAGATCTTTTTCATATCGCAGCCAGTGTGGGGTCCCGGATGCAGGTAGGGGAAATGCCGAGTTCATTGCGTGAGGCCACCCAATGGGTAGGCTCGGCCCATGGAACTGCGTCACCTCCGGTACTTCGTTGCCGTTGCGGAGGAACAGAACATCACCCGGGCCGCGCATCGGCTGAACGTCTCCCAACCGCCGTTGAGCCGTCAGGTCCGCGATCTGGAGTGCGAGTTGGGCGTGGCGCTGCTGGAGCGCGGGGCGAAGTCGGTGCGGTTGACGCCGGCAGGGCGATTGTTTCTTGAGGAAGCCCGAGCGGTGTTGCTGCGCGCGGATGAAGCGGTGCGCGCGGTCCAGGCGCTCGCCAGCGAACGGTCCGAGGACCTGCACGTCGGGTATGCTCCCTCGCCTTCGGTCGAGTTGCTTCCGGAAGTCCTGCGCGCCTTCGACGGGGTTGCCCCCGGAGTGCGTGTCGTTCTGCATGACCTGACGTCGGCCGAGATGATCGCCGGACTGGAGGATGGCAGCCTCGGTGCCGCATTGCTGGTGGGACATTCACGACCGCGGCGGGGCGGCCTGGAGTTTCGGCGGTTGCGGACGTACCGGTTCGGCGTGCTCGTCGCACCGGGCCATGCCCTGTGCCGGAGGCGTTCCATCCGACCCGAGGCGCTCGCGAGCCTGCCCATGGTCGTCTACAGCCGGGCGGAGTATCCCGACTACCACGAGATGTTGCTCGACCTCCTTGGGGAGTCGGCCCGGCGGTTGCGGATCGTCCAGGAGTGCGATGGAGCCTTCAGCCTGATCTCGGCCGTGGAGGTCGGACGTGGCGTCGCCCTCGTCGCGGAGTCCTCGGCGATCGTTGCCGGCAAACGCGCGTCGTTCATCCCGTTCGAACCCGCCCCCCCACCGATGGAAGTGGGTGTGAGCGTCCGCACGGGCGCTACCGGCATGGCGCGGCGGTTCTTTGAGACGGCATCCGGGTTGGCGTCGCCCAGGAGCGCGTGAGATGGCGGCGTTGCTGCGGCTCGCAGCCCACCAATTCTTGATTCACCCCCTATGATGGATCGCAGCGCCGGCTTCCTTGTCCTGGCTTCAAGTGTCGTGTGTTCGGCGAGATTCGCGTCCTACGCCGCGATGCATTGCACGGATGCGTCGACGGTTGCCGGGTTTGGCATTGGCGGCCTGGTTGTCGGGGTTGTTGTGGGGTTGCTGTTGGCGAGGTTCGTCCGGAAGGGCGCTGGCGGGTGGTGGAGGGTGATGCTGTTGTTGGGAGCCGGAGCGATGTCTGTGCTGACGGCCATCTGCTGCGTTGAAGGCTTTCGGGTTTGGACGCCTGAGGAACGGTTCAGGCATGTCGTCGGTGTATCGCCCCCGGGTAAGGTGGTGTTGGCGCGGGGTGAGTCCTTTCCCATGTCTGAGGAAAGATGGGGCTTCCTGATGGCATGCTCGGATGGACAAGCTCGCCAGTTCTGGGCTGAGAGCTTGGCGGACCGTGCCGAATTCCGGACGGCCGAGGATAGTCCCAGCTTCTTCAAACGGATGGGAGGCTCCCTCGGATTCAAGGGTGTAAACGAAGATGTCCTGCTCGGACTTGTCGGCCGCCGGGGTGACTACGTGGTTGCTCTTGCCAGGCCGCCAGCAGGCGAAGTTGTGCAGGTGATTGTCTTTCGACAGTACGGGTTCAAAATCGGGGACTAGGACGTCGCCTCCCCGTTCCATGCGGGGGTAGGTTCAAGATCCGCCCAGTGCTGTTCGGCGGCGGGGACGTTGCGTGGGACGAGCCAGGGTTACGGCTTGGCTTTCGCGGACTTGGTGAGGGTTCGGAGGGCGCGGCGGCAGATGTACGCCGTCTCGGTCGTGGGCGATTCCTTCTGCCATCGGCGGCACACGTCCTGGACCCAATCCGGTTGTGATTTGGAGGCGTCGTTCAGCCAGTTGGCGACTGAGTTCTGGACGTACCGGGAGGGATCCGTGCGGACTGGCTCCAGCAGGATGAGGCCCTTGGCGGGATTTTCGCGCAGGGCGTGGATGTGGCGGCACCAGACCCCGCGTGGGCGGGTGGCTTCCGTGGCGAAGCGGCGGATATTGGGATCTGGATCGAGGACGAAGGGCACGAGGCGGCTCAGGGCTTCCTCGAGGTGGACGGCGATGTCGTTGCGGACGGCCATCCAGGCGCACTCGCGGACGCCCATGTTGGTATCGGCGGCCAACGGGCGGATCCGATCGAGTTTGTCTGCGAGTGACCAGGGAGCGTGTGCGGCCACCAGTTCGCAGGCCCAGCTGCGGATCACGTCGGACGGATGCTGGCGCAGGTCCTTGAGTGCACGTTCGACGGCCCGGGTGGAACCGAGCCCGGTGTGGAGGGCGGTGGCCACCGCCGCGTTGCGCTTCGGGGTGGTGGACTTTCCCAGCGCTTCCAGCGCCTCGAGGGCCGCGGTGATGGCTTGGACGTGTTGTCCGAGTCCCAACGCAGGCAGGCAATGCGCCGCGATCGCTCCCTGATCCACGATCAACCACTCGGAGAGGTTCACCGCTTCAATCCGGCCGGTGTTGAGGAGGTGGCGGACCTCCTCAGGAACACCGGCCGTGTTGGGGGAACCCTTCCGGCGAAGGATGTGCTCGGGGATGGGAGCGTCGTTGTTCACTGGATCGTGCGACTGGACACCACCTGGGTGAACGCGGAAGTCCCCCAGGCGTTGATGGCACGCACACGGTACGAGTAAACGATGCCTGTCCTCAACCCGGTATTGCTGAAGGTCCGGACGTTGGCCCCGACGGTGGCGATGGGCGACCATGTGGTCCCGTTGGTGGAACGTTCGATGGTGAACCCTGTCTCGTTTTCGGAAGTGTCCAGCCAGGTGAGCGTGATCGTGGTCCGGGAAACCGGCACCACTGTCAGGTTGGTGGGTGCCGACGGAGGCAGCCCCGGAACCGTGATGGATGCGGGTGCGGACGGAGCGGACGTTCCCAGCGTGTTCGCGGCACTCACCCGGTAGGCGTAGGTGGAACCGATGGTGACCATCGGATCAGTGTAGGTTTGGGAGTTTGCCGGAAGAACGATCCAGAGCAGGAAGTTGCCGCCGTTGACGGAACGTTCGATCCGGAACGAGGACTCGTTCGGGGAGTTGTCATTCCAGGAAAGCGCGACGGCTCCGTTGACGGCTGCGGCTGCCAGTCCGGAAGGCGCGTTCGGAATGGGGGGAACGATCGTGATCGACGCCGCCTGGCTGGCCAGAGAACGGCCCTCGGCGTTGGCCGCGCTGACCCGGTAGCTGTAGGTGCTGTCGACGACCACCTGGGTGTCCGTCCACGTCGTGGTGTTCGCGCCCAGGACAATCCAGAGGAACCAGGTCCCGCCGTTGACGGAACGTTCGATGCGGTAGCTCGTTTCGTTCGCGGCGTTGTCCTTCCATGCGAGGCGAGCCGCGGCACCGTCCTGGACGGCGACGAGATCCGACGGTGCTGCCGGGATTGCGCCGGGGGTCGTGACCGTGGCGATGTTCTCGGCCGGGGTGGTGCCTCCGCTATTGGTGGCGGAGACCCGGTAGCGGTAGGTGGTCCGGGAGAGGACCGTGGTGTCCACGTAGGCGGTGGTGTCCGGAGGGAGTTGGGCCAAATGGGTCCAAAGCACGCCGTCGAGGGAACGTTCCAGGAGGAACGCGCTTTCGTTGTGGGAACGATCGGACCACTGGACTTCCACGCGGGTGCTCGAGGTGGCGATGGCCTTCAGGTTCGTGGGCGCGGCCGGCGGAACTGTTCGGAAGGACGCAGCCACCGGCGCGGTGAGGTTGATGGCGCGGGCGTTGTCCGCGGCGTTCAACGGGTCGATCGCGGCATCGATGCCGAGGGGAAGGCCTTCGTAACTGAGGGCCGGATTGGAGAAGTAATTGATGCGGATCGCGCCGGCGCAGGCCTCGGCCATGACCGTCCGGAACCGGGGCCTGTCGGTTTCGCACTGGCGCCAGCCATAGGCATACGGAAACGCGGCCACCCCGACCGAACTGGAACGGTCGTGCTGGCATCCGAGCAGGTGACCCAGTTCATGGGCGAGGCTCAGCGACGAGAGGCAGCCCGAGTGGACGACGGCGAAGGCATTGGCGGCGAAGGCTGTGGTTGGAGCCGTCATGACGTAGGCCATGCCGCAGCTGTTGGTGTCCTCGGAGACGAGGGCCACGAGATCCGCCCCATGCTGTTCCCGGAGGCCGTGGACCTCGTCGAGCACGCCGTCCTGGGCCCGTTGCAGCGAGGCCAGGGACGAGGACATGATGCCGTTCTCGACGTAATCCACCTGGGCCATGTGGACGAGGGCGAATCGCGCGTCGATGCCGCTGTTCACGAAGGCGGCATTGGCGTCCGCCACCGCCTGGAGGATCTTGGATTCGATGCCCGACTTCCCGTAGCGGGCCGCCGAGGCGGGCGTGTAGACCACCAGCAGGTCGATGACCGGTTGGGTGGAGGGCGAGAAGTCGCTGGCAGGTGCCGCCTGTCGGCCCACAGGAATGGGTGCGGGCAGCGTCTGGCTGAAGGATGCGGGAAGGCGCGTTGGATCGTGTCGGAACAGGTGGTGGCCTCCCGGGAAGGGAGCGATCTCGAAAAGTTCATTTCCGGTTTCGAGCGCGCGATCGACGGTCCCGGACAACACGCCCTGCCGCACCGCGAAGGTGGCTCGGGAAAGAGGTTCGCCCGCAATCCGGCCGGACCAGACCTGGTCGCCGTTCGGAAGGGTGGTGTGGCTGGAACGTTCCAGCGCCAGTGATTCGCCCTCGAACAGGGGCAATTCAAAGGATTCCTGGTCGAGCAGCTTCGTGTTGACCAGGACCTGACGGGATTGGCCCGGCAAGGCCTCCTTCGGGGCCGAGCGTTTCGAGGGCTTGATCACCGGCCGGACCAGATCCGCGGCGTTCAGGCTCAAGAGGCTGCCAGCAACAAGGCAGGACGACGCCAGGAACAATGATCCCCAGCCCTTCAGGCAGGCGCGGCCAATGCACGCGCCGAGAGAGTGCTTCATCAGAACAGGATGTGTGTTGTGGGCTTTCGCCCTCCTTGAGCCATCGATCGGGACTGGGGGGGGACCGAAGGCAAGAAAGGGTTACCAAACGTGGGCAACCCAGTCCAGTCACGGGATGGTGAAGTTTCCAGATGCCAGAAACGATGGAAGGCCGGGTGCCCTCACCCGGCGTGGGCGATGAAACGCCGCGTGGGGGCACGTGGCGTACAGCGGGCGACTGGATCGGTCAGGCGGCGATCGCGAGCAGGCGGCGGAGCCGCTCCATGTTGGACTGGATGCGTGCGAGATAGGCGTTTTCACCGCCGGCTCCGGCACCTGGGCCGTGACCCAGATGATGGTAAAGCCCAAGAAAGTCGTTCTGAACCTTCGGAAGCACGTACTTCTCCCAGAAGCCCGGCGTCTTGCGCATCAGGTCGTCGGCGCTCGTGAACCCAACGGCACCGGGATTCCCGCCAAACCTTCCTGCTTCGACGAATTCGTCGTAGAGGATCGGAAGCTTGTCGACGTAGTCGACGGCGGCCATCTGCCCCAGCAGGTCCGCGGTGCCGAGCGCATAACCGCAGATCCGTTCCGCTTCGGACCGGAAGGGGATGGCGTTGACGTTCGCCCCCATGCCGGTGCACCGGATCATGTTCTTCACGGACTGCACCTGGTCGGGGCCGAAACCCTTCGAAACCAACAGCCGTTCCGCGAACTCGCAGCTGCGATTGACGTGTGTCGGCGTGTACTTCGCGCCGGTGCCGTTCGTGTCGCCGCGCCGCTTCAGGTAGCCGGTGTCGTGGAGCAGGATCGCAAGGATGCAAAGCTCGAAGGTCTCACGGTCCACCGCGGGCAACTCGCCGGCCTCGGCACGGCCCCGGATCAGGGTCGTCAGGCACAACGTCCCTTGCAGGGTGTGCTCAAAATCGTGGTACCGGGCATCGATTGCCAGGTACTCGGGATCCCTGCCTGTAAAGCAGTCGATGGCCCAGCTGAAGATCCGCGGAATGTGACTGCGGTCACTGCCGGGAAACATCGCGAGATAGTCGGCTCTGACTTGCGCCGCTACGGCCATGGGATCGTGGGTGTCAGCACGGAGCAGCATGGTAGGGAAGGCTATCACGTTTTCGCGGGCATGCACGAGAGTGTGTGCATGCAAGACCCGGGCCGTTCAAGGCTGCGACACGACATCGCCGGGCAAACGTGCTACGAACCTCCTCAGAACTTCCAATGCCACAACTTCTTGGGCGCGGTCATCCCTCAAATGGGTGATGCACCTTGGGAGGACTCCCGGACCGTGCACTGCGGGCACTGCGGGTGCATTGCATGTGCAGTGCATGCT
>JAIXZE010000185.1 GCA_027489875.1 Verrucomicrobiales bacterium | reverse complement strand
TGGGATTCATGGCACGAGTCCGGTGCGGGCGAGTTCGGAGCCGAGGGCCTTGAGGGCGTGGTGGAGGAGGTATCCGACGTGGCCGGTGCCGAGACCGGTCCGTTCGGCGATTTCCTTGTAGGAGAGGTCTTCCTCGAATTTCAGGCGGACGACTTCGCGGCTGCGGGGATCGAGGGTGGCGAGGCTGAGGTGGACGAGGCCGATGCCTTCGAGGCGGATGATCTGGGCGTCGGGGAGGGCGTCGGGATCGGACTGGGGTTGATGGGAGAAGGTGGGGGAGTCATCGGAGGCGTCGTGGGGGATGGGTTCGAGGGGGATGACGCGGGAGGATTGGCGGAGGTGGTTGATGGCGAGGTTGTGGGCGGTGCGGTAGAGCCAGCGGCGGGGTTCGCGGACATTGGAGAACTGGGCGTGCAACCTCATGAAGGATTCCTGGACGATGTCCTGGGCGGAGTCGCGGTCGCCGAGGAGGCGCAGGGCGTAGGCGAGCAGGGGCGATTCGAGCGAGGAAAAGAGTTCCTCGATCGACTCGGGTGCAGCGCCTGATTCCTCGGGGCGGGCCACGGTCATTTGCCTTGAGACATCCTGTTTACGGGCTGGCTTTGTCTTCACCCGGCGACAACGGGTCGCCGGACTTCGCATGTACGACACGCCGCGCGGGAGTTCCTTAGAAGATTGGACGGATTTCTTTTGAGGGGGCTGCGTTCGTAGTGGAGATCGGAGGGAAAGCTACCCTCCGGGGCGGTCGGGCGCACCTTGAGACTATCCCCTTTTGGAAAGGACTCGGGGTGGCGATGTCCTTATTGCCTTGGGAATGGCTTTGGAACGGCGACGAGGACGTCGCCACCCCGTTCCTTCTGGGGGTAGTTTCAAGATCCGCCCGGGGCGGTCGCGATGCCAACAAAGGGTTTGAGTCGGTTTGTGTGGGGGTGGCGACGTCCTCGTCGCCTTGCTGAAGTGGATCGCCGTGGCGATGAGGACATCGCCTCCCCGTTTCGGGAGAATACCTGACGAAGGAAGGGTCGCCATGGGGGCTGCCGCGGCGCTAGGATTGATCGTGTTGAAAACTTCCGCCCCATCCGCCTGCGGGTGGTTCAGTCCCTCTGATGTCCATGAGCTTGCCTGACAAGGATGCTTCCGGATCGGAGTCGCCGCCGGTTCCCGCGGCACCCCCGGGAGTGTTGCGCGCGGACATCGATCCCACAGCCCACGCCGTGACGATCGACTTCGACCCGAAGGTCATCTCCGACGATGGCGTGCGGAAGGTCGCGGAGCAGTGGGCTCCGTTGGGGCATCAGCAGTACTGCAAGACCTTGTTGCACCTCGCGGGCCGGGCTTCCGGGGCGGCTGAGGAACGCATCGAGCAGAAGGCCCAGCAGATTCCCGGCATCCGGCGTGCGCGGGCCACCTTTCTTGGAGGCGTGATGACCGTCACGTTCGATGATGCCAGGTTGACGGAGTCCGAGGTCATCGATCGGGTGCGGTCCACCGGAGCCTCGGTGGAGAAGTTCAAGGGTGGGGCGGTCGCAGCGCCCCGAACAGCGGGGGAATGGGTTCGCCACTGGTTCACCGGCGAGCGTCTGGAGGCGGTGTTCACGGTGTTGACGCTGGTCTTCATGATCGCCGGGTGGGCGACGTCCAAGGTCAGCGGTGTCTGGTCGATGGGATTCTACGCGGCGGCGTATCTGACGGGTGGATGGTTCGGGGTTCAGGCGGGATGGCATTCGCTGCGGCAATGGACGATCGATGTGGACCTGCTGATGGTATTGGCCGCGATCGGCGCGGCCGTGGTGAACGCGCCCTTCGAGGGGGCGATGCTGCTGTTCCTCTTCTCGCTGTCGAATGTCCTGCAGGCCTACGCCATCGATCGCACGCGCAAGGCGATCCAGTCGCTGATGAAGCTCCGGCCGGAAACGGCCCTCGTCCGTCGCGACGGAGCCACGGTGTCGTTGCCGGTGGGCGAACTGATCGTGGGGGATGTGCTGGTCGTGCGGCCCGGGGAAAGCATCGCGCTCGACAGCGTGATCATCGAGGGCAGCAGTGCGGTGGATCAGGCGTCGTTGACGGGGGAATCCATGCCGGTAGCGCGAACGGTCGGGGATCCCGTGTTTGCGGGGACGATCAACCAGACGGGCGGGTTGGAGGTCCGGGTGACGAAGCTGGCGAAGGATTCGACGATCGAGAAGTTGGTGCGGATGGTGGAGGAGGCGCAGACCGAGAAGGCCGACACGCAGCGGTTCCTCGATCGTGCGGAGCAGTTCTATGCGGTGGGGGTGCTGCTCTTCACGCTGGGGCTGATCCTCGTTCCGATCCTGTTCCTGGAGGAATCGTTCCGGACGGCCTTCTACCGGGCGATGACGGTGATGGTGGTGGCGTCGCCGTGTGCCCTGATCATCAGCACGCCGGCGTCGATCCTGTCGGCGATTGGCGGTGCGGCGCGGCGCGGGGTGTTGTTCAAGGGCGGTGTTCATCTGGAGCGCGCGGCGACGATCAAGGTGGTGGCCTTCGACAAGACGGGGACGTTGACCGAGGGAAAACCGCGCGTGACGGACATGATCGTCGGGGAACGCGTCGTGCCGTTTGTGGGTCTTGTGCCTCCGCTTGGTGGAGTTGGGGCAGCGCCGGGTGGGGGCACCCGGCCTTCAGTTGGAGGCCACGTGCCCTCACGTGGCGTGGATGGGGTAACGCCGGATGGGGGCATCCGGCCTTCAGTTGGAGGCCACGTGCCCTCACGTGGCGTGGATGCAGAAGCTCTGGAACTGCTGAGGTTGGTGGGCGCGGTGGAGTTGAAATCGGAGCACCCGCTGGCCCAGGCGATCGTGACGGAATGCCGGGCGCGTGGTGTGGCGCTGGTGGATGCGGCGGGATTCCAATCCGTCTCCGGAAAGGGCGCGAGCGCCCTGGTGGATGGCCGTCGGATCGCGGTGGGCAACGCCCGATACTTTGACGCGCTGAAGCTCTCCTTGCCGGAGGCCTTTGCCCGGGAGGTGGCCCAGTTGCAGGACGCGGGAAAGACCGTCGTCATCGTGGGCGAACTCGACGAAGCCCACGATTCCGCGAAGTTCCTCGGGGCCGTTGCGATCGCCGATGTGCTCCGTGCCGATGCTCCGGAGGTCATCCGCCAGTTGAAGGCGGACGGGATCACGAAGGTGGTGATGTTGACCGGCGACAATACCCGGGTTGCCCAGGCGATCGGTCGTCAGGCGGGGGTGGACGAGGTCCATGCGGACCTGTTGCCCGAGGACAAGGTGCGGGTGATCAAGGAACTGAAGAACCTCGGTCCGGTGGCCATGGTCGGGGATGGCGTGAACGACGCACCGGCCCTGGCGACGGCGACCGTGGGCGTGGCGATGGGCGCGGCCGGAACGGATGTGGCGATGGAGACGGCGGATGTCGTGCTGATGAGCGACAACCTGAAGAACATCGTGTTCGCGCTCGCCCTGAGCCGACGGGCGCGAACGATCATCTACCAGAACCTCGCGTTCTCGCTGCTGGTGATCGTGGTGCTGATCGTGTCTGCGCTCGGCTTCAAGCTGCTTTTGCCGATCGGGGTGATCGCCCACGAGGGTAGCACGGTGCTCGTCTGCCTCAATGGACTGCGCATGCTGGCGTACAAGCCGCGGTAGGGATGGCCTCTTATACAATACTCCTCTATAGGTACCTCCGAAGGCGGAGTATCGGAGACCAATTCCGCGTCGACCGGGAGGCGCGGCGGCAGATATAGCGTGAGGGAGTCGGATTCGTTCGACGACCCTATGATACTCCGCAAACTACTCGTTCGTCCGGCCATTGCCGGCATGCTGCTGTTTCAAGGTCTTGTCGCAGCCACGGTCAACCTCAACTACGAATCGGCGCCCTCCGCCGATGGCCCGTGGGAACCGGTGGAGGCCGGCGCACAGGTCCGGCAGGCCGATGGCTCCATCTCGGTTGATGCCGCAGGCGTCCGGTTCTATCGGCTCCGGATCGATGGGACGGACGTGGCGAACCCAAGTTCATCGGTCCGGTTGGGAGCGCTTCCCGAAACCGCTGCCAGGCGGTTGGCCTTTCGCCTGCCTGAGTTGGGGCGCTTCCTCCGTCCGGTTTTCGTCGCCCCCCCTGGAGGGAGCAACGATCCGGTGCAGGCGCTGGACGACAGGCTGCCCATTCCTTCGGCATGGAAGTCCGCCGTCCTCTCGTCCAATGCCGTCCCGATCTACGATCCGGCCTGGCGGGAAGGGCGTGAGCCCGCCTATGTCGAAGTCAAAATGGTGGCAGCGCCACTTCGACGGCGGAACGCCGGGCTCCAGGGTTCGACCCGGGAACAGGATTCAGACCGGGGTTCCATCCTGCTTTCCCTGACGGATGCCGACCTGGCGATTCCCTTCTTCAGTTCCCGGGGATCCACGCCGTCGGAGCGTCTGGTGGCGCAACTCGGGTTGGTCGACGGCGCGGGCAGGCAGGTGCTTTCGCCTCCGGCGGGGCATCGGGTGCTTCGCTACGGTCCGACGTTCCATGTCCTGGAGAACGCGTCTGGTGTGGCCGTGGCCAGCCTTGGAGCGCAGCCATTCCGTCCGCCCACGGATCTTGCGTCCCGGTTTCCGAGAGGGAGTCGCGGGAGCGGTGACGAGGCCAGTGCCGAGCCGGGAACGAACAGTCCCACCGGGCCCGCGCTCGGGTTTGGTGCGTATTCGAATTACGCGGAGTTCAAGCAGGACTACCTGAACAATCCGACCTACCAGGTCCTCAGGTCGCGCCGCGCCGCGCGTGCGCGCCTTGAAATGGAGGTCGAGGCCGGCCGACTCCCGGAGGCTCCGACGGTCGTCAGGATGGTCCGCGGGACATCGACCCACATCCTCGACACCAGCGCCGTGGATGCCTTCTACCTTGATGACGAGGATTCCGACATTGATACGGATCCGTTTGTCACCGTGACCGCGGCCCGAGGCGGCGGCCTCGACATCGTTGCCCGCCGGATTGGCGAGGGTGAACTCACGATCCGTTCGGGGCGTCAGCGCTTCCGTTACCAGATCCGGGTGGGCTTGACCTCTCGCGCGGCCAGCACCCTGGGCGACGGGACCTTCGTGCCTGGTTGGCAGGAACCAAAGATCTGGGATGCGGGTGGGTACGACGAGCAACCCAGGTACTGGCAGACCGACGATCCCGACTGGTGCAGCGCGGTGGGTTGCGGCCCGACCGCCTGGGCCATCCTCCTTGCCTGGTGGGATCGGCATGGGGTTCCGAGCGCATTCGCCGTCGGCTCCGGCAACTCCCTCCTCACCAGCCTTCGGACCCAGGATGCCCCGTTCTATCTCGATGAAGATTACGAGCCCGCGGGGTATGACCGGGTGATGAAGCTCTACCACGTCCTTCACGATTCGTGTGATGTCATGTGCTTTGGGGCAGCGACGGATGCCGGTGCAACCCCGCCGGGCGACATGGTGGAAGGCTGGTGGGCTCCGACCGCCCGTGCCCGCCGCACCAACCCGCAGGGCGTCTACTTTCCGTACCCGCTGCCGCCGCCGCCCGACCGGCTCATGGGATACTCGTACAACTGGTCGTGGGATCTCATGGATCCCGACTGGAACGAGCCTTCGAATGTGATCCGGCGCGCGAACAAGAAGGGGCGTCCGGCCATCGTCGGTCTCGGGTGGCTCTGGCACTACGGCGTGTCGTACGCCTACCGCTATCAGGAGTACAAGGCCACTGCTGACGGTCCGGTCATCATGGTCCGCCGCTGGTTCCGGGTGAATGAGGGCTGGGGCAAGGAGAATGGCGAATGGTACAGCGGGGACGACACGTTCCTGGGCTTCGACCTCAAGCTGACCCAGAGGAACCAGTTGGCGCCTTGATGGGGGGCGGGGCGAGGACGGGAGGCCGCCCTGCGAGATCATCGCGTGATGCTGGGCATGCAGCCGGCATCATCCAAAGTCACGCTACGATCTCCAGGGCCTTGCGTTCCCCCGACTTGGGTTCCGTGAGGGCGGCGATGCGTTGGTCCAGAGTGGCCAGCACGCCACCGCGGCGGAGCGCGAGACCGAGCAGGTAGCCTTTCATGCGCCCTCCGTCTCGATACGCCGGACGTCGTCGGTGGTTACCTTCGGCGAGTCTGCCGGCAGGTGGAATACGACGAGGCCGTCCTTTTCTTGAGACGGGGTGGAGGCATTCAGTCCCCGGCGCAAGAGGTCGGACACCGTCTTCCCGAGCGAAACGCCCCGTAGCTTGGCTTGCCTTGCGGCCAATTCGAAGACGTCATCATCCAAGGTGAGGGTCGTTCTCATGGAGCCACGGTGCTTGTCCGATCAGTTTGATGTCAATCGGTTCGGATTGCATCAGCGTGGCCTGCACGCGCACAGGCTACTATGAATCTGAAGCTGGCCCGATTCGGAAAGAAGATCGGGGTAGCGACGTCCTCATCGCCTTGTGCAAGGATTTTGGAATGGCGACGAGGCCTGAGGGTTCGGGTTCCAGTTCACCGGGCCTTGCCGGTCGCTGGAACCCTTTTGAGGACGTAGCGGCGTTCGGCCTCGTCGTCTGCGCTGTTTGCCATGCCCAGGTTGATCCCTATATCCCCCAGATTGAAGGCCGACGGCTCGATCCCGAAGGACTTGGGCAAGTCCCGGGGGTCTGTCACACACCCGAGCAGGGTGAGGGTGTTGCCCTCGATCCTGTAGAGGGCGAAAACGACGATGCCGATATCGTTGGCTTGTCGCGCCCGGACAATCCTGGCGCGGAGATGCGGCGGATTGGCTCCATCGGGAAGGGAGAATACGGTCTCGTACCAATCCTTTTGTTTCGTGTCCTCAAACCGGAGCGCGTTTCCCGTGATCGTGATGGTGCATTTGCCGCCCCGTTTCTCGCCTTCCCAATGACCCTGGAGACGCTTCAGTTCGGTCGTGGCTCGGTTCGGTGTGCTCTGGCACGCCGTGAACAGGGCAGCGAATGAAACTGCCAACGCGGCCATCAGGAGCCGGCCGCCGGTTGTTTTGTTCATCAATTTCAGGAGTTGGTCGGTGCGGTGCTGCCGCCGAACGATGACTGCGTCAACCCAAGAAGCCAGCTGGGAATGCCCGACCGTCGTCGGTCGTGCGCTTCCCGAAGCTGCACCCGATTGGTAACGGGATTTGGGCTTCCTCGGTCTGGCTTGGTGACTAGATTCGAGGGCGTTGAACCCCGTCACCCAGATCCTGGATCGGCTGACCCGGAATGAGCCCTCGGCCTCCGCCGAGTTACTCCCGCTTGTTTACGAGGAGCTGCGGCGGTTGGCCTCGTTCCGGATGTCGCAGGACGCCCCCGGACAAACGCTCCAGCCGACGGCGTTGGTGCACGAGGCCTACCTGCGGTTGGTCGACGTTCCCGAGCCGCAGGCGTGGGATGGGCGTGGGCATTTCTTCGCGGCGGCGGCTGAAGCCATGCGCCGGATCCTGGTGGAGAATGCGAGGCGCAAGATGCGGCTGAAGCGCGGTGGGGACCGGGAACGGATCTCCCTCGACGGCCTCGATATCGCCGCTACCGCGGCGGATGAACAGATCCTCGCCGTCAGCGAATCCCTCGACCGTCTGGCGGCGCACGATCCCGAGGCGGCCGAGCTCATCAAGCTCCGGTTCTTCGTCGGGCTGCCGAACATCGAGGCGGCCGCACTCATGAAGATTCCGGAACGGACTGCGAAACGGCGATGGGCCTACGCACGTGCGTGGCTTCTGGAGGACCTCCGCCGTGCCTGAGGATGAAACTCTTTTGGCCCAAACGCCCCGTGCACGACGCATGACATCCGAATGGAGACGTTGAAGGCATCCGATGGTGACCCGTCCCGGGAACGGGCGCTGTTCGAGGCAGCGCTCGACCTGGAGGGCGATGCCCGCGCGTCCTTTCTGGCCGCGGAGTGCGGCCCGGACAGTTCCCTGCGACGTCGGGTCGAGGCGCTCCTTTCTGCGGCGGGGGATGGCGATGAGATCCTGCCGGGCGAACCCTTGGTTCCCACTGCGTCGCCGCGTCCGACGCTGACGCCTTCGGGCATGATTCTGGAGCGACCGGGCATGAGCATCGGACGCTATGCGCTGCTGGAAGAGATCGGGGAGGGAGGGTGCGGCATCGTCTACCTGGCGGAGCAGCGGGAGCCGGTCCGACGGCGTGTGGCGTTGAAGATCCTCAAGCCCGGCATGGACACCCGCAGCGTGGTGGCCCGCTTCGAGGCCGAACGTCAGGCGCTGGCCCTGATGGATCACCCGAACATCGCCCGCGTCCTCGATGGCGGTGCCACCGAGACCGGACGCCCGTTCTTCGTCATGGAGTTGGTCCGGGGCGTCCGCATCACCGACTTCTGCGACGAACGGCGGCTGTCGGCCCGGGAGCGGTTGGCGCTCTTCGTGCAGGTCTGCCAGGCCATCCAGCACGCGCACCAGAAAGGTGTCATCCATCGCGACATCAAGCCCTCGAACATTTTGGTGACGGTCAACGACGATGTTCCCGTCCCGAAGGTGATCGACTTCGGCATCGCGAAGGCCACGGGGCAGGCGTTGACGGACAAGACGCTCGTGACGCGCTTTCACGGCATGATCGGTACGCCGGCATACATGAGTCCGGAACAGGCCGAGTTCAGCAGCGTCGACATCGATACGCGTTCCGACGTCTACAGCCTCGGGGTGCTGTTGTACGAGTTGTTGGTGGGCAAGCCGCCCTTTGACAGCGCCGAGATCCTCAAGGACGGCATTGAAGGAGTCCGGAGGACGTTGCGGAACACGCCGGCGACGGCCCCGTCGGCCCGCCTCGACTCGTTTGCCGATGCCGAGAAGACGCACACCGCCGAGCGGCGTCGCAGCGATGTTCCGCGGTTGCGGAGCGAGCTGAAGGGCGATCTCGACTGGATCGTGCTCAAGTGCCTCGAGAAGGATCGCGTGCGTCGGTACGAGTCCGCCGGTGCGCTGGCGCTGGATGTCCAGCGGTCCCTCGTGAACGAGCCGGTCGAGGCCCGACCGCCCACGTGGTCCTATCGCTTGGGCAAGGCGGTGGAACGTCACCGAGGAGCCTTCCTGACCGGCGCGGTGTTGGCGGGGACGCTGCTCGTCGCGGTGGTTTTCTCGACCACGATGGCCTGGAAGGAACGCGCCGCCCGGGCCGTCGCCGAGCGGGCCACGGCCCGTGCTGAAGCCGAGGCATTGGCCGCCCATCAGGCCGCGTACGCCGCCGACATCCTTTCGGCCCGCACCGCACTGGATGAGGGGAACCCCGGGCGCGCGCGGTCCTTGCTTGCGGCGTACGTTCCGCAACCCGGCGAAACCGATCTGCGTGGGGTCGAATGGCGATGGTTGAGTTGGGCGGTTCGCGATGAATCGCTCCGGGCGCTGCCGCATCCCGGGTTGGTGCAACGCCTCGCGTTGGCGCCGGACGGGACGCGTTTCGCCACGGCCTGCACCGATGGACAGGTGCGGATCTGGGACAGCCAGACGTCCGAGAAACTGATGGAGATCCGGACAGAAGCCCGCGCCCTGGAATACTCCCGCGATGGCGGGCTGCTTGCCACGGTCACCGCGGAAGGTGCGGTCCTGCGCAGCACGGCCACCTGGGAGGTGCGACGGGTCATCCCGGGCTTGGGCGGGCCTCTTGTGTTCGCTGCAGATGGCCTGCATGTCTTCGGGGTCGAAGGGGGACGTTGGGTGCGTTGGGATCTGGAGGGGCGCGAACGCAAGGTCCTCGCTCCGCCGATCGACGGCGCGGCTCCCGAGGTTGCTGCCGCGGTGGGCAAGGACCGCATCGTGGTTGCGGCGCGGGGACAGGATTCGCTGGTCTCCGTGCTGTCGGCCGTGACAGGGGAAGGCTCCGTGGTCCTGGGCGGACTGGATACGGTGGAATCGGTGGCGGGTTCTGCCGACGGCCGATGGGTGGCCGCTGGGAACTGGCACGGGACCACCGTCGTGTGGGACGCACGGACGGGAAAAGTGGTGGCCCGTCACGAAGCCCTGCGGCGTGGTGCGGAGGCCTTGGGCTTTTCGCCAGACGGAAAACATCTCTTCAGCGGCGGACGGGATCAGCAGGTCCGCATCTTGCGGTTCGATCCAGAAGCGCCCGAACCGCTGCGCGAGACCGGCATGCTTCGGGGCCATTCGCACGATGTGGTGGGCCTGCGCTTCCGGCCGGATGGCGCGCAGGTCTTCACCGCTTCGAGTGATTCGACGATCCGCGTGTGGGACCTGGCGGCGGTTCCGGAGGAGTGGGGGCCGCGGATCCATGGACTGGGCTCGCTGATCTTCGATTTCAACGCGGACGGGACGGAGTTCCACACCCTGGGACGGGAGACCGAGGTGAC
>JAIXZE010000155.1 GCA_027489875.1 Verrucomicrobiales bacterium | reverse complement strand
GGTGCGGTGACCGAGGGCGGCGGTGTGGCGCGTTGCGTGGTGGCCGGCGGAGGCGTGGTGGGCTGGACCGATGGTTCAGGCTGTTTCTGCGGTTGGGGCGTGGGGTCGGGTTTTTTCTCCGGTTCCTTGGGCTTCTCGGGTTCGGGCTTCTTTTCCTTGGGTGCCATCGAGACGGCGATGGTCTTGAGTTGCTTGCCGAGAAGACCTTCGCGGGCGGCGAACCAGGCGAGGGCCCCGATCACGACGACGTGGAAGATCAGCGAGGCGATCAGGCTGACCTTGGCGGCGTGCTTTTTCTTGGGAGGAGGGAGCATTGGGGCGCGGGGGCGGGGAGTTGCCAGTTACCAGAGGCCAGTTGCCAGAGGTCGACAGGCGGAGGTTGGAGGGCAATGTCCAGCAGTTGCGGGTTGACGGTTCTGCAACCCCTCCGGGGTTGAACGATCCCCGTGCCGGCACCCCGGGGTATCGCTTCGCGACGCCGGGCTACCGGCTGTAACGCCTCCGGCGTAGGGGCCACTTGCCACAGACTGGAGGTCAGCCTCCTGACGTCGGCTGCTACGATCTGGGGACTGGGAACTGGTCACCGGAAACCGCGTCTTCATAGCTCGCCATCCTTCAGTGGTTCGGTGGCCAGGTTGACCTTGAGGACGTTGGCCTGCTGGAGGAGGTCGAGGATGTCGACGATGCGTTCGTATCGGGTCTTGGAGTCGCCGCGGACGATGACGGAGAGGTCGGGGTCGGCGGTGCGGAGTTCGACGAGTTGGGCGTGGAGGTTGGCGATGTCGGTTTCCTGCTTGTTGAGGAAGATGGAGCCATTGCCGGTGACGGTGACGTAGTTGGCCTTGGCGGGCGGCTCCTTGTCGCGTCGGGCGGCGGACGGCAGGTTGAGGTCGAGGTCGTTGACGATGGGGGTGGTGGTGATGATGAAGATGACCAGCAGCACGAACGCGAGGTCGAGCAGGGGCGTGATGTTGAGCTCCGTGAGCGAGTGGTGATGGGTCTGGGAGCACTTCTTCATGTGGAGGGGATGGGGATCAGACCGATCCGTCTGATCAGTCCGATCGGACTGATCCTTGTCAGCGGGGCTGGAGGAGGGCGGTGAGGCGGGACAGGAGGGACTCGTTGGCCTTGGTGATGGCGGTGGCGAGGACCTGGTTGGCCTCGGTGATCTCCTCGCCGATGGGGCGGTTGTCGACGTGGGCGTGTTCGACGGCGGTGGCGAACTCGGTGGCGAAGGCGTCGAGTTCCTGGGTGATGGCGCGGATGGAGGTGACCATGAAGTTGTAGGCGAACATGGCCGGGATCGCGACGAAGAGGCCGACGACGGTGGCGATGAGCGCGCCGGCGACGCCGGGAGCCATGGCGGTAAGGGAAGCGGTGTTGGCCTTGGCGATGCCGGAGAAGGTTTCCATGACGCCCCAGACGGTGCCGAGCAGACCGATGAACGGGCCGCCGGCGACGGCGGTGGAGAGGACGATCATTCCCTTCTCCAGGGACAGCGCCTGTTCAGCGGCGGTCCGTTCGAGGGCGGCCTTCACGGAGGTGAACGACGTCGACGAGATGCGCTTCTGGCCGCGGACGTCGACGGGGTTGTTCTCGAGTTGGTACGACAGTTCCTGGACGCCGGCATTGTAGAGTTCGAACGCGGGGGCACCGTCGAAGTCGGGTTGCTTGCGCGCGAGTTCGAGCGGGTCGCGGGTGGTTCGGTAGGCCTCGAAGAATTTCTTCGCGACGCGACGGGCGCGTGTGAGCTGCCAGGCCTTGGTGAGGATGACCGTCCAGCTGAAGAGCGAGACGATGATCAGGCTGCCGATGGTGATCTTGCCTTCGGTGGTGGCCTTCTCGAAGGCGAACTGAAGGGCTCCGGAGCCGAGGATGGGATGGAGTGTGGATTCGATCATGATGCGTTCGTGAGATACGTTTCAGTTCGGCTTGGCCGAGTTGGGGAGAATGACAGTAACGCGGCCGACGGTCCGGGTGAGGCGTGGGCCTTGGGTGGGAGCGGCGGTGCGGCGTGAATCGTCGTCGGTGGCCTTGGCGACGGTGCGGGCGGGTTCATCGCTTTGGACGCTGGAGGTGGCGGCGTTGCCGGCAGCGTTGCCCTGACCAAACCCGACCTGACCGGAGCTGGCTCCTCCCGACGTGCTGACGTTTTGCGAGAGCAGGGAGGCGTCGACGCTGGCGCCCGAGGCGTTGACGGAACCGACGCCGATGATGGTTCCGGAGACCGAGCCACCGGCGGAGACGTTGACACTGCCCTGGGCGAGGGCGGTGACATTGACGCTCTGGCTGGCGGTGAGGTCGATGTTCTCGCGGGCGAAGACGAGTCCGGTGATCCCGCCGCTGGCCTGGAGTTTCACGGTGCTGCCAATGACGCCGGAACCGGAGGCATCGATGTTGCCGACGTGGACGATGTTCCCGGCGGCATCCTTGGTGCCGGCGGTGAGCGTTACCGTACCGAGGTTGGCCCCCTGACCGTTGAGGGGGATCTGAACCACGCCGCCCGAGTTGGCGATGATGTCGCCGCGGGGTGTCTCGACGGTGATGTCGCCGACGGCGACCTGCGAGGAGGGGAAGGCGGGATCGAGCGAACGCGGGAAGGTTGTGGCGAGGATGCCGCTGCCGGGAATGGTGGGTGCGTAGACCAGGACCTGTCGGGTGACAGGATCGACGTAGATCTTCTCGATGGTGGCGGCACCACTGGCTCCGGAGCCGGCGTCGATGTTTCCTTCGAGGGAACGCACGAGGACGTTGCCGCCGTCGTAGGCGGCGATGCGGGAGCCGTTCACGTCGATGTTGCCGCGGGCGATGACGGTGACGTCGCTGGGGTCGACGGTGAAGATGCCGCGGGCGGTGGAGCCGGGAACGTTGAAGGTGCGGGAACCGACGGAGACGGAGCCATCGGCAACGACGGTGATGTCGCCGCCATTGAGGGAGGAGATGGTGGTCGAGAACATCTCCAGGTTGCCGCCGAGGTTGACGCGGATATCGGCACCGCGGGTGAAGATCTGGGCGAGGGCGGAATTGGCGCGGGGTCCCTGGGAAACGATGCCGGCGGTGGCCCCGAGGTCGAGGTTGCGGGCGGAGATCTCGAAGGAACCGCCGCCGCCGAGGCGGTAGCCGGTATCGGCGTTGAGGGGAACGTCCTGCGAAAGACTGTAGAGGGCCTGGGCGACGTCGGGTGGAAGCACCTGGACGTTCTGGGTCACGGGTTCGCCGTTGGCCTGGAAGACCGGTTGGCCGGCGGAGTTGAAGACCTGGACCGGGAGGTTGAGGAGGTACTGCAGTTGCTCGCCGGTCATGCGGCCCTGGAAGGTCAGCGTCTGGCGGGCAGCGTCGTAGGAGAACAGGGTCTCCAGGCCGGACAACGAACCCACGGGCGGCGGGAAGATGAGGCCGAGCTCGAAGGGAGAGAAGTCGGGCTTCGTAGCCAGCGGAACGGTGGTGAATTCGTTCCGGTTGATGATGTCGCCGGCGACGTGGATCGAGGTGACGTCAGTGGCACGCAGGTTCTGACCTTCGAAGCGCGCGTTCACCATGTTGCCGCCGACCTCGATCCGGGCGGCCTTGGGCATGCCGAAGAGGATGGAACTGAGATTGCCGGAGGCCTGCACGTTGACGGGCACGGTGTCGTTCAGGTGGACCGGGACGTCCGCGTGATCGTTGATGCCGAACGTGCCGGACCGGCGGTACTGGCGGGCATCGCTGTCGGAGACGACGAACTGGACGAGGTCACCGGGTTTGGTGCCCGTGAGCGAACCGCCATCGGTGGTGACGAGGTCGAGATTGCCGGTGGGCGAGGGGAAGAGGCTGATGTCGTTGCCGACGAGGACGCCGCCGGCACCGGCGCGGACGGTGAGGGTGCCGGGATAGATGGGCGTCATGCCCTGCGAAAAGGCGTCGTCGTAACGGGGCAACGCGGAGCCGCGAAGCTGGACTGAATTGCCGGCGATGAGGGAGACGGCGGCGTCGTCCGAGTAATCGAACCGGTGACGGAACGGCGCGGAGGACGAGCCGAGATTGTTGAAGATCCCGTTCGGGTTGCGGACCTCCTGCAGCAGGATGTCGTTGGCGGCGGTGACATTCCACAGGGTGTCCACGGCGCTCAGGGCGAGAAGGCGGGTGGCGGATCCGGCGTTGCGTCCGGCCTGGATCGTGCCGGTGCCGTTGCGCACGACGTAGTGGCCCTGGACGTCGCGTCCGGCGTTGACGGTGAGGTTGCCGGGAGCGCTTCCGAAGGCTCCGCTGCCGGCGTCCGACTGGAGACCGCCGGCGAGGGGGAGGAAGCTGATGACATCCTGGCCGGCCTGCAGGGAGACGTCGCCACCGTTGGCGGTGGAGATGCCGCCGAGTTCGGTGTCGACCCCGTAACCGGTGGGACGGAAGAGGAACCCATTGGCTCGGGTGCCGGTGTTGATGTTGCCGGCAACGGCACGGGCGGTGATGTCACCGCCCCCGATGGTGCGGACGAATCCGGAGGCGACGGTCAGGTTGTTGCCGGCGAGGAGCGAGATGTCGCCATCGGTGGCCTGGATTCCGGCCGAGCCATTGAGCGCAAGGTTGCCGGTGCCGGAGCGCGTTCCGGCGGGCTGGGTGAAGTCGCGTCCGGCGACGAGGGAAACGGACCACCCGTCACCGGCGTTGATGCGGGAGCCGTTGGCGAGGGTGATGTTGTTGCCGGCTTCAAGCAGCAGGAGGCTGCCCGGGGAGGAGACCCCGGTGGATTCGTTGAGGTCCCAGAGCGTGCCGGCGCTGAGCTGGATGTTGCGCGTGGCCTGGAGGTGGATGCGGGAAAGGCCGGTGAAGGCGGTGCCGACATTCAGGTTGAGCGCGCCGGTCGTGGGAGGATCGTTGGGGTTGACCGTGCCGTTACCGGCGGACCCGGTGCCGGTGTTCCCGAGGATGATGTCCTGGGGATCGATGTAGAGCTCGCCGCCGCGGGAGCCGGCCACGGCGGTGCCGTCGACCCGCGTGTGGATGGCGGAGATTTCGGGGGCGCAGATTTCAGCGCGTCCGCCATCGCCACCCATGACACCGCCGCGGATGTCGATGCGCGAACCGGCGGCGTCGGTGAAAAGGCGGGCGGCCTTGGCGATGATCTCGCCGCCCTTGCTTGGGGTGGTTGAATCGCCGCGGGCGGAGAGTGAAGAAGACGCGGCCAACTGGATCGAATCCGACGCGAGGAGTTCGATGACTCCGTTGTGTTCGCGGACCGAGTTCGCCTGGATCGATCCCGACTGGTTCACGACGCGGGCGTGGAGGGCGATGGTGCCGGCGTCGGCGGTGATCTGGCCGGAATTCTGGATGCTGCCGGAGGGCAACGTGACGGAGGTGGAGAGGCCGCGGCCGTCGGGGCGTTGGCTGAGGAGGACCTCCTTGCCGGATGCGAGGCCGATCGAACCGGCTGGCGCGGCGAGGGTGCCGTGGTTGGCGATGTTCTCGGCGATCAGGAAGAGGGATCCGCCCGGGCTGGTCTGGATGTGGCCGTAATTGATGATCGAGGCCTGCGGGGGTGCGCCCTGGAACTGCCAGAAGAGTCCGGCCGAGGATTCGATCGGCGTGGCGTTCGCGGTGGAGACGATGAGTCCGGCGGCGTCGACGTGGGCGTCGGGGCCGAAGTGGAACCCGGACGGGTTGATGAGGACGACGGTGCCGTTGGCGGAAAGGCTGCCGAAGATCTGGGAGGGATTCTGGTCGGCGATGTGGTTCCAGACGACGGACGAAGCTGAGGGCTGGACGAACTGGGTGGATTCCCCGGGGGCGATGTTGAACGAGTTCCAGTGAAGGACGGCGTTGTGCGAGGCCGTGATGGAAAGGTGGCTGCCGGAGACGGTGGTGGAAGCGGTGCCGCTCGCGACGGTGGGGCCCGCGGGATTGGCGAAGGCGAGCGGCGACGGACAGGCGGCGAGTGTGGCGGTGAACCACCAGGGCCACGGACGCGAGACGGGATGGCGAGGGGCGGGGTTCATCAGAACTGTCCTCCGAGGGAAACGTTGGCGCGGGGGCTGTAGGCCTCGCGGTTGATGGAATCGGCGAGCGGTATGCCGAGGGTGACGCGGAGGTCGAGGAGGTTGTTGACGTTGGCGGTGAGCCCAAAGCCGACGCTCCAGAGGGTCTGGGATGCCGGCGAACCGGCCGGGGCGTCCGAGAGGAATCGTTGCCCGGCATCGATGAAGGTGAAGCCGCGGATCCAGGACGGCACCGGTTCGGAAAGCGCGCCGAACTGGAACTTGTACTGCGGCGTGAGCAGGTCGAGTCCGGTGATCCAACCGTGGTCACCGAAGTCCTCGCCTTCGAAGTAGCCGCGGACGCTGCTGATGCCGCCGATGAAGAGAGACTCGGTGGGCAGGAGCGGGCCGGAGGCAAGTTGGCCGCTGGCGCGCAGGCTGGCCGACCATTCGCGGAAGAGCTTCTGTTCGCGGCGGAAGTTCAGGACGGCCTTGCCGAAGGTGGGATCGGCCTTGGCGGAATAGGCCGTGCGATCGAAGTCGGCCCCGTTGCCGAGGACGTTTCCGGTGAGCGTGAGCCCGATGGCGGTAGAACCGCTGGCGTCCGTCTGGGAGTAGTCGGCGGCGAAGGTGAGCGGCAGGTAGGTGACGCCGGTGGTCCGTGTGGGCTGTGGTGAGGCAAGATCGCTGCGGATCGTCTGGGAGCCCTGGGCGTTGGTGACGACCGTGGTGATGACGAAGTTGTTCGTGTTGAAGCTTTCGAGACCGAAGTGCTTTCCCTCGATGCCGGCGGAGAGATTCAGCCGGTGGCGGTCGTCGAGGGCGATCGGCAGGTTGAACTTCGCCCCGCCGGATTCGATGCCGATGACATTCCGGCCGGAGTCACGGGAGACGATCGTGAGCAGGGGCGTCTGGGAGACGACCTTGTCCGGGGTGAACTGGACGCCGGTGTCAACCGACGCGGCGTTTGCGAAGAATGAGATGTCGGGTCGCGAACTCGCGGGCGGAAGACGAAACTGTCGGGAGCCTTCGTCGAATCCGAATCCCGGATTGGCGCGGATCTGTTCCTCGACGGATTCGGGTTGTCCGAGCGGCAGGCGGTAGTAGCCGCCGTAGAAGGCGACCTGCGGACGGTTCAGGAGGAAGTCGAGGTTCGGGGTCGGGTTCTTGAACGATTCCGGCGAGAACCCGTAGAAGAATCCGACCTGGTGTTCGCGCTGCCAGAGATTGCGGTACTGGATGGACGAGTTGATGCGCCACTCGGGAAGCGCGGGACCCGACTGGTTGTGGACGTCGACGCGGCCGTGGAGCGGGAAGCGGTCCTTGACGCGGAGCGTGAGGGCCGAGGTGCCGGGTTCGGGGCCGGGGCCGACGACGGGATAGATCTGGCGGTCGCGGTCCTGGTTGGCGAGGTCGAGTTCGCGCTGGAAGACGCGCGAATTGAGCATCGTGTTCGTGCGGAGGCTGGGAAGCGCACGGACGATGTTGTTGGAACTGAAGTGACGGTTCCCGGCGACCTGGATGTCGGTGAGGGTGCCCTCGACGACCTGGACCTGGACGGTGGCGTTGGTGAGTTGCTGCTGGGGCAGGCTGACGGCGACGGTGGCCCAACCGCGGTCGCGGTAGGCCAGTTGCAGGTCGCCAAGGGCCTTCTGGATTTGCGGGAGCGTGACCTTCTCGCCGGTGCCGGAGGCGAGGATCTGTTCCACCTGTTCGGCCGCGAGGAGCGTGTTGCCACGGACGTTGTAGCGGCGGACCTCGAAGGCGGGTGCGGGTGGCGTGTTGGTCGTAGAGGCGGCGACGGTGGGCCGAGAGAGGGTCCCTTCGGTGATGCGGAGGGCGACGGTGCCGTCGGTCAGGACCTGGGACGGAGCGAGGACGACCGCGTTGGAATAGCCGCGGGCGACGTAGGCTTCGCGGAGTCGCCGGAGTGCCGCTTGCAACTGCTCGGGCGAGACGGAGTTCCCGGAGACGTTGCCGAGGACCTGGTCGATCTCCTCGGCGGAAAGCACGCTGTTGCCCTGCACGACGAAGTGGCGGACCTCGAACGACGGGACGGTCCAGCCGGGAAGGACGGGACGTGTGACGGAGACAGACGCGTCCTCGATGACGCGGACGACGGCGATGCCGTTGGTGAGGGGTTGGCGCGGCAGGACGACGGAGGCGTTGGGCAGGCCGGCATCGCGGTAGGCCTGTTGGAGACGGACAAGGGAGGCGCGGATGCGGGAGAGGTTGACGTTGGGTCCGGTCGCATCCTGAAGGGTCTCGCGGATCTGCGTGGGCGAAAGTCGGGTGCTGCCGGTGACCTCGAAGGACTGGATCGGGAAAGTTGCCGGCGACGGCTGTGCCGCCGCCGGAGAGGCCGACGGGCCTGCGGTCTCCGCCGCGAGGGCGGAGGCCGCAAGCCCGGAGGCGAGGACGAGGCCCGCGAACGATTCCAGCGTCCGGCGCGATGGGCGGGCGGATCGGGATGGCCCCGAGCGTCCGACGGCGCGGCCGTGGCGGCTGGAAGGGTTGGAAGCGGGAATCGTCATGTCTGGGTCAGGCGTTGTGCAGGGGATGGGGAAGATCACTCCACCGGGGCGACCGGTGCGCCGTCGGCGGTGCGCTCGACGTTGAGGCGTGAGATCGGCACGGAGAACGCAGAGGTCTTGAGGCGTTCGTTGATGGCGGCGACGAGGGCGTCGCGAAACAGCTTCACGTTGCCGCTGGCGGTGGAGCGGTTGAGCAGGTGCTCGTACACCCAGAGGCTGTACTGGCCGTTGTAGAGCGGCGTGTAGTCGTTGCCGGTGTTGTTGAAGGTCGCGTTCGCGAACGGCAGGGCGCCGTTGTAGCGGAGGACGTTTGCGCCGCCGTTGACTGCGAAGGCGTCGACGGTCACCAGGTAGCTGATGGCCGGACCGAAATTGTTCAGGTGATCGCGGATCTGCGGCGCGGTGCGGCCGGTGGGATCATTCACGAAGGTTTGCTGGGCCGTGTCCCAGAAGTAGGAGATCGGGGAGCCGGTGAAGAGGGACTCCTTGAAGAGCACGACGCGTTGACCGGCCGTCGGGTCGCGATTGATGAACACGAGGTCCTGGGTCTGGTTGGTGTCGCCGGTGAAGAACCACGCCGGGAGCTTGCCGTTGGCGGCGAGCGTCTTGAGTTGGTGCGACGTGATGTTGGTCAGGCTGGCCGGGGCGGTCTTGCTCTTCAGCAGGACGATCGGCGTCGCACCGAACCGGACGTCATCGAGCTTCGGCGTGAGGAACTCGGTGGATTGCTGGAACACCGACGAGAAGGCGATGTCCGACTGCAGGTTCACCGTGTTCGTGTCGCCGGGATTGGCAGACGCGAGGAAGTTGACGTTGCGGTTCTGGGTCAGGTCCTGGAGGCCGGCGACGGCACCGTTGTAGAAGGCGCGCACGGTGACCGTCTGGTCGCCGAAGGTGGCCGGAAGCTTTCCGGTCCAGACGACCTTGAGCGCGGTGGGGGCGGCAGCGCTGTCGACGGGATTCTGGGACGTGAGGTTCGCGCCGAAGAGGTCACGGATGGCCAGGTAGGCGGTGTCGCGGAAGGCGACAGCACCGGAGATGCGGATCTCGACCTGGGCGAACGCGGGCCCGGCGACAACCGCCGCGGCGAGGAAGGAAGCAAACGAACGGATGAGTTTCATGGGATCAAAAGTGTGGGTTGAAGGTTTGTGGTTTCGGGTGGCAGGTGCATCGAAGGGACTCAGCGCACGATCTCGACGGCATAGAAGCGGACGTCGGCGGGGTTGGAGTCCTGCAGGGTGGCGGCGGATCCGGTGCCGGCGACGGTGGAACCGGTGTCCCAGGTCGCAACAGGTGTCGTCAGCCCGGCGATGCCGGTGCTGCGCAGGCGGTAGGTGGCACCGGTGACGGTGCCGAAGGTGATCCGCGAAGTGTCGCCGTCGCGGGTGATCCCGGTGATCTGCGGCGGCGGAATCACGGCGCTGCCGGCCGTGAAGGTGAGCGTGCCGTCCGGCTTGAGCGCGAACGTTCCCAGCACGCGGCCCGGCTTGTTCAGCGTGCCGGCGGCCGTCGACCCCGGAAGCAGTTCGATGAGGTCCGCAGCGGCGATGTTTTCCGGATCGCCGTCGAAGTCTTCGGCGGTCACCTGGGCCACCGTTCCCTGGAAGTTCCCGACGTAGTCGGTCGAAACTCCGATGATCGGACCAAGCGTGAACGGGCTCGTGAGTGGAATCGCGACCGCCGCTGCGGTGTTCTCCGGTCCCGCAGGGGTGAGGCTGCTGTACGACGCTGCCGTGCGGCCGATGGCGTCGATCTGGCTGCCGGCGTTGCCCTGGACCGATTGTCCCTTCCGGAGCCAGACGGCTGCCGGTTGGTCGGGAGCCAGCCGTGGTGCGGTGACCCACAGCGTCTGGATGGGGAACGCCGCAACGAGCGGCGGCCGGTTGGCCCCGGCGACGGAGAACGCCAGGTTGTTGAGGCTTGGGAAGGTCGCCGTCAGCAGTTCGCTCGAAAGGGCCGTGATGGGGAACGTGGTCCCCGGTGCGAGCGTGGAGAACGATGCGGCCGTGCCAATGTTGACGACGAGGTCCGACGCATTGCCGCTCTGTCGGAGCGTCAGGACCAGGTCGCCCGGAGTGTACAGGAACGGGGCTGCGATGGCCGGCGTACCGGCAAGCGCAACCAGAACGGCACCGGCGACGGCGTATCGTCGCAGGCGTGCTGGATCTATCTTGTTCATGGGAGCAACGGATGGATGGGAGTTGCGGTTGGAGTCGGCAATGCGCGGGGCTTCGCCGCCCATCCAGGTCTCCGGCAGGTGGGCCGGTCGGCTGGCTGGGACAGTGGTGTGGATCCTCCCGGGGACGGGTGGGAAAAGGGATGATGATGCGGTGGGCGTCATGGGATGGGCGGGGCTCAGAAGGAGAGCTGGATGCGCGCGGCAAACAGGTTCTCGTCCTGGGCGGTGACGGTGGAGGGTGCGATGACGGAGCCCGGGTTCGAAATGCTGACCGGGGCCCCGCCTCCGTTGAAGGATGTGTGGGTGAAGCTGGCGAGGACACGGAGATTCCGGTTCAGCCACCAGTTCAAGCCGACGCTCCAGCTGGTGGCATCAGTCGCGGAGAAGTCCGGGTTCGAGAAGGCGGGGAACGCGTTGTCGTCGACATCGAACTTCGAATAACGCCCGACCACCTGCCAGGCTCCCCAGCCGGGGCTGCCGAGCGTGAACGGGCGGAGGGGTTCGACGGCACCGAAGCTGGCCTTCTCCCCGGTGAGGAACCATTGGCCGGTGACCTGCCACGCCGAATGCGTGAGGCGGGCCGATCGGAAGGTGGTGCTGTTGTAGACGTCCTGGGCCGAGAGTGCGTACTCGCCCATCAGGCCGAAGGGACCTGCGTAGTAATATCCCTGCGGCGAAAGCCGCCAGTGCGTGCCATCGGCCACGACCGGACCCACGAGGGGATCGTAGGCGAAGAACTGTTGGGTTCCCGGTGACGTGTAGTACCCGGGCAGCGGCTCGCCGATGGTGGCGGGCAGGCCAAAGGCATTCGAACTGACCTGCGCCCACGATCCGCCGACGCCGAAGCCCAGCCCCTTGGCGAGTTTCAGGTCCGTTCCCTTGAAGGGCTCCAGGAAGATGCGACCGGCGTATTCCTTGCCGTCCGTGAAGTCGAAGTTCCCAGGATTCCTTCCATCGCCGGCATTGTTGAACACGCCACCGGCGAGCTGGAGCGCGCCATCGAAGAACTTCGCCGAAAGTTGGACGCCGACATTCCGCAGCGGCACGAGCCCACTCACCAGCGAACGTTCGCTGAAGTCGCCATAGGCAATCGACTGGAGCAGGCCCAACCCGACAGGCCCCTTGAACTTGCCTGCCCGGATCTCGAAGTGTTCGCCGATGCGGTAGTCCACGGCCGCATCCTGCAGGTTCGACCCCTGATCGTTCAGGCCACCCCACTGTGGGATGATCTCGAACGAGATGTCCCGGTACAGGGTGCCGCGCAGGAGGAGACGGGCGCGTCGGATGCCGAAGGAGTCGTTGCCGTCGCGGAGTTCGTTGTCCGAGAAATAAGTGTGGCTGTCCGTCTGGATCAGGCCCTT
>JAIXZE010000089.1 GCA_027489875.1 Verrucomicrobiales bacterium | reverse complement strand
GCAAGCTTCTCGTTCGCGGAACCGACGCCGCCGCACGGCTCCAGTTCCTTTGCGCCAACAACGTCGATGTCGAACCCGGCCGCGTCGTCTACACCCCGCTCCTCAATGAACGCGGCGGATACGAAAGCGATCTCACCGTCATCCGCGTCGCCGAGGAGGAATTCCACCTCATCACCGGATCCGCCCAGGCCACCCGTGACCTCGCCTGGCTCCGGCAACACCTCGCCGGCCATCGGGCGGAAGCCGCGGACATCACCGCCGCCTGGTCGGTCATTGGCGTCATGGGTCCCCTCTCGCGCCAACTGCTCGCCAGCGTGACCGATGCCGACCTCGGCAACCCCAACTTCCCCTTCGGCACGTCCCGACGGATCAGCATCGGCATGGCCACCGTCCGCGCCGTCCGCCTGACCTACGTCGGCGAACTCGGCTGGGAACTCCACGTGCCCACGGAACAGGCCGTTCACGTGTACGAACTCCTGAAGACCGCCGGCGCGCGCCTCGGCGTCGCCGACGCTGGCCACTACGCCATCAACTCGCTCCGCATCGAAAAGGCCTACCGCGCCTTCGGAGCCGAACTTTCCCCCGACGAAACCCCATTCGAAGCCGGTCTGGGCTTCGTCATCGACTGGTCCAAGGACTTCCTCGGCAAGGATGCCCTCACCGCCCTCGAGGATCGCCCCCTGCGCAAGCTCCTCACCCAATTCGTCCTCAAGGATCCCGGCCCTCCCGTGTGGGGTGGCGAAGTCATCTTCCGCAACGGCGTCGGCGTCGGCTACACCACCAGCGGCAGCTACGGCCACACCCTCGGTGGCGGCGTGGCGCTCGGTTACGTCAAGAACGCCGGGTCCCATGTCACCCCGGAATGGATCCTCGAAGGAAACTACGAACTCCTCGTCGACGGCCGGCGCATCCCGGCCACGCCACATCTCCGAACGCCCTACGATCCCAAGCGTTCGCGGATCCTCGCCGCCTGACCCACCCGCCTTCCCCGTTCCACCCCCCCGCATCCTGCATGCCCCACATCCACGAAAAGATCGACTTCACCGTCGCGGTGTTCGTCGTCCACGAGGCGCGCGTCCTCCTCGTCCTCCACCGCAAGCTCGGCAAATGGCTTCCTGTCGGTGGCCACATCGAACTCGACGAAGACCCCGAGCAGGCCGCCCACCGCGAAGTCCGCGAAGAGAGCGGTCTCGACATCGAACTCATCGGCGAACGCCCTCCGACCACCGAACCCGGCACCCGCGCCCTCATCGCCCCGCGCTTCCTCGACATCCACCGCATCCACGACTCCCACGAGCACATCGGGATGATCTACTTCGCCCGCCCCCTCGGTGGCACCGTCCGCCTCGCCGAGGCCGAGCACCACGACATCCGCTGGTGCACCGACGCTGAACTCGAGCTCCTCGTCCCCCGCCCCACCGACGCCATCCTCTGGTACTGCCGCACCGCGCTCCGCGAGGTGCGGTGAGGATAAAGGGGATCTCGACGTCAACACCGGCGCCGGGGCCGTACAAAACCACTCCCCCCATGGCACCGCAACTGCTCCCAACGCGATCATGCTTCCCGGTTCCCAAAGCGCCATTCGTCCACGCCACCGCGGACGTACCCGATCCGGCCTGGCCCGGGCCTTCACGCTTCCGGAGTTGGTCATCGTCCTGGTGGTGATCCTCGTCCTGGCCCTCCTTGCCATTCCAGCCATGGCGCGGCAACGGGCCAGATCCAGCCGCGTCCAGTGCGTCAACAACCTCAAGAACATCGGTCTCGGCCTGCGAATGTTCCCCAGAGCCAGCAGTTCCGAGTTTCCCTGGCAGGCCAGCACCAATGAGGGGGGCTCGAAGGAATTTCTCCAGAATCCCTCCCTCATCTGGCCCCACTTCCTGGCGCTTTCGAACGAGCTGGCCACCCCCCGAATCGCCCGTTGCCCGAATGACCTCACCGGGACCCAGCCCACCACCTGGCGCGAAGCCACCAACAATTCCGCCTTCAGCTACTTCCTCGGCCTCGATGCCAGTGAGGAGGATCCCAACACGATCCAGGGAGGCGACTCGAACCTCGAACTCAACGGACAACGGCTGCGGTCCACCCTCGTCACCCTCCGGACCAACGCCAACGTCCAGTTCGACAACTCCCGACACGCGAACCCTCCTTCCGGAGCCGGCAACATCCTGTTCGGCGACGGCAGCGTCCGACAGGTGACCAGCGCCGAACTCCGCGCAGCCCTCGTCCTCCCCGGCAACCCTCCCTCGAATTCCATCCACCGCTGGCTGATCCCCTGAGCCATTCCCCTCATGATTCCCCGATCCCCACGCAGTGCGCGCCCACCCAGCGCCTTCACGCTTCCGGAGCTGGCCATCGTCCTGGTGGTGATCGTCGTCCTGGCCCTCCTCGCCATTCCAGCCATTCAGGCGCGGGCGCGAGCCCGAGCCATAGGCAGCCGCATCAAGTGCGTCAACAACCTCAAGAACGTCGGTCTCGCCCTGCGCATCTTCTCCACCGACAACAACGGTGCCTGGCCGTGGCAGGTCAGCACCAACGACGGCGGCTCCAAGGAATTCCTTCAGGATCCCTCCCTCGCCTGGCCCCACTTCCATGCCTTGTCGAACGAACTGTCCACCCCCCGGATCGCCCGTTGCCCGAACGAGCTGACCGGCATCCAGCCGGCCACCTGGCGCGAAGCCACCAACAATTCTGCCTTCAGCTACTTCCTCGGCGTCGATGCCAGCGAGGAGAATCCCAATACGATCATGGGAGGCGACTCCAACCTCGAACTCAACGGACAACGACTGCGGTCCACCCTCGTCACGCTCCGGACCAACGCCAACCTCCGGTTCGACAACAGCCGCGTGAACACAGGGCAGAATGATCCATGGCACGCCACACCTGACACCGGCAACATCCTGCTCGGCGACGGCAGCGTCCAACACGTGACCAGCGCCCGCCTTCGCGAAGCCCTCCTCCTCCCCGGCGACCCCACGAATTCCATCCACCGCTGGCTGATCCCCTGAGCCAACCGGCCCAGTCTCGAATATCTCCGGATCCTCGCCGCCTGATCCACCCGCCTTTCCCCCCACATCCCGGGACTCCGTGCGATGAATGTCGGTTTCACGACACGAGACGCCAAATTCCCCGTGTAAGGATTCCACGGGAATCCCGTAGCACAGGTCATGAGGTCCTGTGTTGTGTTCCGTTTGCTGGCGATTGTGTTTCTGCTCTTCGGCGGAGGAGGCCTGATGGCCGAACCGGCGGGCACGGCCATCAGCTATCAGGGCACCCTGAACGACAAGGGCGCACCAGCCAACGGCACCTACGAATTCCGCTTCACGCTGCACGATGCCGCCGCATCCGGCACTCAGGTGGGGCCCACTCGAACGAACCGGCCGGTCAACGTCACCGCGGGCAGCTTCACCACGGCGATTGATTTCGGACCCGGTGCCTTCAACGGAGATGCCCGTTTCCTCGAAATCGCTGTCCGGACCGCGGGCAGCGTCGCCCCCTTTACCACCCTCTCCCCCCGCCAGGCCTTCAGCCCGGTGCCCTACGCACTCCGCTCCCTCGAAGGAAACGCCGGCCCCCAAGGCCCACCGGGTCCCATTGGCCCCACCGGTCCCATCGGTCCCACGGGCCCTCAAGGCCTCCCTGGCTCGACCGATGCCTGGAGCCGACTCGGAAACTCCGGCACCACCGAGACAAACTTTCTGGGAACCCTCGATAACCGTCCGCTCGAACTGCGGGTGGGCAATCAATTGGCGCTGCGGGTCGCCACCAATCGGAATGTGGGAATCGGGACGAACCAACCCGCTACCCGGTTGCACGTCGCCGGCACCGCGCGGGCCGACGCCTTCGAGGGCAATGGCGCAGGCCTGACCAGCCTCAACGCCTCCGCCCTCACCACCGGCACACTCGCCCCCGAACGACTCGGTGCGGGCACCATCGGAACCGCCCAGATCGCCCCGGGCAGCGTGGGGGCAAGCCAGCTGACCCCCGGTGCCATCAGTGCTGCCCAACTCAACCTCTCCCCGGCCCTGCTCACAACCCTCACCAACCCAACCCCGACAATCGATGGACGGTTTGGCCAGGCCCTGGCAGCGCTGGGCTCAGACCGGATCGTGGCTGCGGTTGAACGCGATGGCACGGGAGCCGCCCAGGCTGGAATCGTCCATATCTTCAGCTTGGATGGAAAACGGCTCAACACGATCACCAACCCCACTCCCGCGGTGAATGACTTCTTCGGAAATGCCGTGAGCGCCGTCGGCACCGACCACCTCCTCATCACGGCCCAGGGCGATGACACCGTGGCCTCCAACGCCGGGATCGCCTACCTGTTCAATAGCGAGGGCATCCTGCTGACTACCTTCCTCAACCCGACCCCCGGAACCAATGACGCCTTTGGCTCCGCCGTTGCAGCCGTCGGCACCAGCCACCTTCTCATCGGTGCCTCCGGTGACCACACCGCAGCTCCCCTCGCCGGGGCCGCCTACCTGTTCAACACCAACGGCACGCTCCTGACCACCTTCCTCGACCCCACACCTGGACCCAATCAGCGCTTCGGTTCCCCCCTGGCAGCGATCGGGACCGACCGCTTGCTCATCGCGAGCCAACTCGACCTGAGCCCGGACCAACCCGGCGGATCCTTCGGGGTGGTTCATCTCTTCCGCACCAACGGCACCCTCATCACGACCCTCACCCCTCCTGCCTCTGCATTGGATCCCACCTTCGGCAGCAGCCTGGCTACGGTGGGAACGGATCACGTGCTGATCGGGGCTCCCGGTGAGGACGCCGGTTCCAGAGACGCTGGAGCCGCCTACCTCTACAGCACCACCGGCCAACTCCTGACCAAGTTCGTGGACCCTTCCCCGCAAAGGAGCGGCAACTTCGGTTCGGCTGTCGCGGCGGCGGGAACCGACCAGGTGCTCATCGCTGCTGCCCGCGATGAAAGCGGAGACCCGGGCTCCGGAATCGTCTACCTGTTCCACACCAACGGCTCCCTTCTGGCCAGATTCCTCAACCCCATCCCCGGGGTGGGCAAGCGATTCGGTGCCGCCATCGCGACAGTCGGCACCCGCAGCGTCCTCATCGGAGCGCCCGGCGAGACATCGCAACCCTCCGGCACCAACTCCATCAATGGGGGCGCGGCGTACCTCTTCAGCCTGACCCCCGATTATCTCCCCGGCCTCCGGGGCGACGGTGTCCGCCAAGGCTCGGTCACCTCCGCCAGCATCGCCGACGGCACCCTCACCGCGGCCGACCTGAGCCCGGACATCGGCCTCTGGTCCGTGAACGGTCCTGACATCTATCGCCCCGACGGCAAGGTC
>JAIXZE010000262.1 GCA_027489875.1 Verrucomicrobiales bacterium | reverse complement strand
TGGCTCTATGGATTCAAACTCGATTTCCGCTTCAAGTAGACCCGGACAGTGCCCCGACTTTGGGCGGTAAAGTGTCTAATGCGCCGGCCTCAAAAAATCTCTGCCAACGGGGCGAACGGCGATAGCCCAGGGTGGAGCGAAGCGGAACCCTGGGTTACCCACCCCCACGATACCTCGCCCCAACGGGGCGAACGGTGAACACACGCACCCTCCTCCGTGTGCCCTTTCAGGGCACAGAGGACGTTGTGGGGCGTGGTTCCCGGGGTTCCACCCCGCTTTCACCGGTTGCCCCTTCGGGGCACCACGGAGGGAGCAGACGACGGGAGGAGGCTGTGGAAGGAGTTTGTGAAGGCCGGGTGCCCTCACCCGGCACCTGGCTTGGAACTTGAACCTGTTTCTGCGCCGCGTGAGGGCACGCGGCCTACAGATGAGGGGGTTCAGCGCTTCAAGGAGTGCAGGACCTCCGCCAGTCTTCGCAGGTGGGCGTCGAGACCGAAGCGGGCGAGGCCGAGGGTTCGGAAGCGTATTCCATCCTCGGCGAGCGCAACCCGGCGGAGGGCCACGGCGGCGGCGGCAGGATCGCGCGGTTGCACCAATCCCGCATAACCGTCAGGCAGCATCTCCGGGATGCCGCGCCAGTGGGTGGTGACGGGCACGAGCCCATGGGCCATGGCCTCGATCAGGTTCAACGGTTGTCCCTCGTTGGCGTAATAACTGGGGAACAGGAAGACATCGGCGGAACGCAGGCACGCTGATTTCGCCTCGCCCTTCACGAAGCCCAGCGTGCGGACACGACCGTTCAGATCAGGGCGGGCAATGCGTTCCTGATACCGGGCTTCGTCCTCCGGCGTGACGAAGGAACCGGCGACATCGAGGTGGAAGTCGAGACGCTGGGCGGCGGGTTGATTCGCTTCGTTGGCGTTGGCGAGGGCCACGGCCTCGAGCGCGTCGAAGATTCCCTTGTCCGGCGTGCAGTGGGCGAGGAAGAGCACGCGCACAAGGCCCCCGGACTGGCGGTCGCGGTGGCGTTGGCGACGGACGGATTCGAGGGTGCTCTGGAAGTCGGGGCAGGGATCGGGAACGCCGTTGGCGACCACCTCGGAGCGGCGCGGGTGGAACCGCAGTGCGTCCGGGGAATTGAAGGCCGAAAGCGTGATGGCGAGCGTGGGGCCACCGAGGAGTCGATGGCTGATCCAGCGTTCCCACGGACGCGCGTGTTCCTCAAGCCATGCGCCCAGACCAACGGCGTGCCAGTGGTGGACGCTGTGTCGGAAGAACGGCCGGACCAGCAGGAGGACGATCCAATCCCGGTACAGGCTGTTCCGCTTGGGCGGAGACGGAACGTAATACCACGTGGTGACGCCATGGACGAAGCGGGCGCGGATGGCCTGCCAACAATAACCGAGCAGCCGCGAGAGCTTGCCGCCGCGCGCGCTGCCGACGTCGGTGAGATCTTCGGAAAGACGGGCGTCGACGTGGATGACCTCGATGCCCAGCGCGGGATCGTTGCGGAATCCCTCGACGAGGTACTGCACCATCTGGCTCTGGCCATGATGGGGCGGGGGAACATGGGCGAAGACGAGGAGCTTCATCCACGGTTCAGCGTCCGCCTGCCTTGCGCAGCACTTCGCCCAGCGTTACCTCGGCCCCGTTGCGGCGCTTGCTTTCGTCCGCGGCTTCCATGAACGCGAGGATCTCGATTGTTTCGCGGGGCTCGACCGGAGCCTTGCGTGTCTGCAGGAACTTCACGATCTCGGCCACCAGGGGAGCGTAACCATCATACGAGCCGACGGCGCTTTGGCCGCGGGTTCCGTGTGCCGTTCCGGTGTAGCCCTTGCCCTCGGAGAACGTCCCCTTCCGTCCATCGGGCCAGGTGCCGGTGACCATGATCCCGCCGGTGTCATTGGTGCCGCGCTTCACGGAAATGCAGCCTGTGCCCATCACCGTGAACAACGATTCGACGCCATGGATGCCGTACCAGAAGAGGTCGGGGTGATGGGGTTCGAGATGCGCCGGACTGGAGGTCACGGCGTTGGTGACGATGCCGATGGCCCCGGCGCGGACGGCGAGGGTGTTGGACGCGAAGCGGAGCGACGAAGCGGTGAAGACAGGAACATTCGCCGCCTGGGCCAACCGGAAGATTTCCATGCCGTCGCGCAGCGACCCGGCGAGGGGCTTGTCGATGTAGAGCGGCTTTCCGGCGGCGATCACGGCACGCGCCTGTTCGAGGTGCGGCCGGCCATCCACGGATTCCACGAGGACGGCGTCGACGTCCTTGCACAGTTCCGGGATGGAATCGTAGATCCGCACACCATGCTTGGTGGTGAGCGTCTGGGTGTACTCCTCGACCCGGGACCAGCTGGATTCGATGTCGCGACTTCCGCCCTTGAACGCGGCCACCACGCGCGCACCGGGGACGTGTCCCTTGGCGGCAGGGTTGTTGAGGATGTCGGTGAACGCGGTGACGTGCGACGTGTCGAGTCCGATCAGGCCGAGGCGGAGGTCCGCAGCCAGGGCTTGTGCGGCGCAGACGACTGCGAGCAGGAGGAGTCGATGCATGCCGCGATTTCCGGGAAGCGGGGCGCGAAGCGCAAGCAAAGTTCCGCACTTTTGCCCGG
>JAIXZE010000338.1 GCA_027489875.1 Verrucomicrobiales bacterium | reverse complement strand
TCTCATCGGCGGCGATCAGCTCCGCCAGCATGCGGGCGTAGGATTTGTCGGTGTTGAGGGACTCGACGATCCAGTCGCGCCATCGCCAGACGTGCGGTTTCGAGTCCCTGACCTGATTGCCATCTGCCCAGCCTGCCCAGTCGCTGTAGCGCCAAACGTCCATCCAGTGGCGTCCCCAGCGTTCGCCGTGCCGTGGATCCAGGAGCAATCGATCCACCAACCGTTCGTAGGAACCCGGTGCCGTGTCCTCCAGGAACTGGGTGCGCTCGGCGGGCGTGGGATTCACCCCGACGAGGTCCATGAACGCCCGGCGCAACAGCACCTCGCGGGTAGCTTCGGGCCGGGCCTTCAGGCCCCGTTCGGTGCGGGCTTGCCCGAGAAACGCATCCACCGGATTCAAGCCCGCGTCCGGATGTGCGGGAACCACCGGACGTTTGACGGGTTCGAAGGGACGCCAGGGATGACCTTCCGCCACCGGGGCCGTGGGCCGTTGGTTCGTGTTCCGTGTCTGGACTTCGCCCGCCCCGGCCAACCCGCACGCGACCATCAACCCAACCAACACACGCAACAGCGCGGGGCGCTGCCTTCGGAGAATTTGATGGCGAAGATGCATGGTGGTACTCCATGAGAAAACACCGCCTGCGCCATTCGGGCAAGAAGCCACTTCCATCCTACGCCGGGTGAGGGCGCATCTTGACCCTGCCCCCTTTCGGAAGGGATTCGGGGCGGCGATGTCCTCATCGCCTTGGGAATGGCATTGGAACGGAGACGAGGACGTCGCCACCCCGTTCCTTACGGGGGCAGTGTCAAGATGCGACCGGCCTCATCGCCTGCTTGTCTGCGTTCTTGCGGAACCCGGGGGGATCGTCACTTTGAGCGGCCTGACGCCCACTTGATGGGGGTGTCGGATTGAGGATGTTCACCGATCTGTTGCCGGCACTTGCTGCCAATCTGCTTTCACCTGCGGTGCTGTTCTTCGTCCTGGGCGTGATTGCGACGCTCGTGGGGAGCGATCTGCGGTTTCCGGAACCATTCTATGTGGGCCTGACGATCTACCTGCTGGTGGCGATCGGGTTCAAGGGAGGGGTGGCCCTGTCCAGTGCGGGGTTTGAGCGCGTCTGGCTGCCCGGATTGGCGGCGATGGCGCTGGGGGCGGTGATTCCGTTGTGGCTGTTTCCCGTGCTGCGTTACGTGGGGCGGTTGCCGGCGGTTGATGCGGCCGCGGTGAGCGCGCATTACGGATCGGTCAGCGCGGTGACGTTCATTGCCGCCACGAACTACCTGAAGGCGATGAATGAACCCTTCCCGGAGTACGCGTCGGCCTTCCTCGCGGTGATGGAAGCCCCCGCGATCCTGGTGGGCGTGGTGCTGGGCAAGGTCGCGGGGCCGCGGACGGGTCCGGTGGGACCGGTGATCCGCCGTTCGCTGCACGAGGCGGTGACGGGGCGGTCGGTGTTGCTGCTGGTGGGGGCGTTGGTGGCGGGGTGGGCGAGCGGGAAGAAGGGGGGCGACGCCACCGCGGGGTTTTTCGTGACGCCGTTCCAGGGGGTGTTGGCGCTGTTCCTTCTGGAGATGGGATTGGTGGCGGCGCGGCGGTTCGGAGACCTGCGGCGCGTGGGTCCGTTCCTGGTGGCCTTTGGCATCGCGGCACCGCTGGTGAACGGGGTGCTGGGGGTGCTCCTCGCCCGGGCGGTGGGCTTTGGACCCGGGGGCGGGACCCTGATGGGCGTCCTGGCGGCATCGGCGTCGTACATCGCGGCCCCGGCAGCGATGCGTTTGTCCCTGCCGGAGGCGAACCCGACGCTCTACCTGACGTCGTCGTTGGCGATCACCTTTCCCTTCAACATCACGATCGGACTGCCGATCTACTTTGAGTTGGCCCGAAGACTTTGTGTGACGACGCCATGAATACGCATCCGATGAAGCGGGTAACGGTGATCTGTGAAGCGCTGGCGCGCGAGCCGGTGCTGCGGCTGTTGACCGAGGTTGGCGGCCATGGATGGACCCTCTGGGAAGTGGAGGGCTCCGGATCGTGGGGCATGCGGACGGGGGACATCCCGGAGTTCGCGAACATCCAGGTCGAGATGATCCTGCCGCCGGCGGGTGCCGACACCCTGCTGGGGCGGCTGTCCGCGGAACTGTTCCCGAAGTTCGCGATGGTGGCCTACGAGACCGAGATCCGCGTGCTGCGCCCGGCGAAGTTCTGAGCCTGAGAAGCGCGTATTCGGTCCACAGATTGCACAGATTGCACAGATTTCAGGGACTGTCGTGGGGCGTTGTGCGGAGTCAGTTGGTGGGTGAAAAGGAGCGGCTTCGGTCCTGGGGTGTCCGTGGAGCTCTTCATGCTGACTGAGGGCTGCCCTCTCGTCAGTCATCGCCGCCGAGGAATCCGCCGAGGATGGAGCCTTCGCCGCGTCCGCCACCGCCGTTCTGCGGCGCGGCGGCGTAGATGCGGTCGGCGAGGCGGCTGAAGGGCAGCGACTGGAGCCAGACGCGTCCGGGGCCGCGGAGGGTGGCGAAGAACAGGCCTTCGCCGCCGAAGAGGGCGGACTTGATCTTGCCGACGTATTGGATGTCGAACTCGACGCCGCGGGTGAATCCGACAACGCAACCGGTGTCGACGCGGAGGATTTCGCCGGGAGCGAGATCGCGTTGGAGCAGGGTTCCGCCGGCGTGGATGAAGGCCCAGCCGTCACCCTGGAGGCGTTGCATGATGAAGCCTTCGCCACCGAAGAGGCCGACGCCGATCTTCTTGTTGAAGGCGATGCCAACGGACACGCCCTTGGCGGCGCAGAGGAAGGAGTC